>JAFSLX010000020.1 GCA_017448185.1 Bacteroidales bacterium | reverse complement strand
CCATTGGTGGTGTTGACCTCACTACCGAGCAGAGTGCCGTCAAACACGGTGGTGGCATCATCAACATTAAGGAATGAGGAAAGTGAAGATTCGGTCACAACTTTCATCTTTACTTTCATGGGTTTGGTGTCACCCCAACTGTTAGAACTACCAACACCGCCACCACTTGCAACAAAGTAGTGGAGGCCTGTGAAGGTCTGGCCGATCAGGTCAGTCAACATATCAGCAGGATAGATGGACTGTTGGCCAACGGGGTCATCCACATAACCACCGTAGATTGGCAGATAGTTGTTCGTGGTTGTACCTCTTGCGACAACGCTGTCGGGCCAGGGGCTGGTCTCGAACGAAGCGGAGACTGCGGGGCTCTGGTCGTCGGCAGCACAGTAGGAACGGAGGTAAAGGGTGTAGTAGACATAGGCATCGAGGCCGTTCAGGACCACGTTGGTGCCAGTATAAGGAGTGGCAGCAGCCCACTCGGCATCGGTAGGAGCACCGGCAGTTTGGCGTTTCAAAACATACTGGTACTGTGTTTCACCGTGGCCGGAAGGAGTCCAAGAGGCTGTGGCATCACCTGTATTAAAACTATTAATGGTAAGGGTTGGAGCAAAACAGGTTATTACCTTAGTAAAGGTCGTCTTGGGAAGGAAGGAAGTGTAATTAGGCGACGACATACTTGAATAGGTCGAACCTATTCCGTCAACACCTTTACAACCTTGGTTTGAGCTTCCAAAATAGTTGCTGGTTTTGGAACCCGAAGGAAGTGAAATATCAACTATTAAGTTACCACCGGGATATACATACGGAGTGCTTTCAAATTGGAATGTGAAAACACCGCCTGCTACTACCAGATTTCCTTCGTAAACCTGTGTAAGCGCAGACGCGTCAAATCCACTCGACAAATCCGCCGCGGTCGTGACACCCATCTTGATTGTCCAGTGGGAGTACGAAAGCGTTTTGTTGGCAGAAGTGTTTTGATGGTAAAATGTTATAGATCCAATGGATTTCCCGACCATTGTGGTCAAGAGATCGGCAGGATACAACATTTGTGCATGATGGGCACCACTACCATCCGTGTTGTAAAAGTCCAGGGGGACTTTCGAATGTGTTGTTGTGCCGTCGGCGACAGTCCATTCAGACTGAGCCTGAGTCACCCACGGCACTAAAAATAGCGCCATGAACAGCGTTAGCCGTTGTACAATACGTTTCATGATGTTTTGTAATTTGTTGATAATTAATTAATTTTAAATTTTTCTTTTTTTTTCTTGCATTCTATTCTAACTGCAAATACACTATTTTAACTTTTGTTAACATGCGGAACGGGACTCTTTGGGCTTCTTTTTATGTATGTTTTTTGTGCGCCCGTTGTTCAGTCGTTGTTCAGTGTTTGACTGAACAACGACTGAACAACGACTGAACAACGGGCGCACAACGGAGGGGTGAACGAATGTTTTTTTGCTGCGTAATCTTTTTTTTGTACTTTTGGCCACCTGATTTACCAACTTTTTTAATTATGCAAACATTTGATTTTGAATTGGCCACACGTGTTACCGTGGCCGACCTGATGCACTCGCGTGAGCGTAACCACAGCGAGAATACGAAACGAGTGAACGGCACGTTCCTGAACCATGTCAACTGCTTTGCGGGTCACGACCCGCTGCTGAGCGAGGTGGATTTGGATTTTGTGATGGGTTTTACGGACTATGTGCTGAAGCATGTGGGGGTGGCGTCGGCCCGCACCTACCTGCAGAAGCTCCATGCGCTGATGCAGGATGCGGTGTGGGAGAAGTATGTGGAGACGAACCCGATGCCGCCGATGCGCCGCCTGTTGCCGCATGCCAATCCGACGCGTCGCAATTACCTGCTGCGCAGCGAGGTGCAGCAATTGAGCCGCACCGGCTGCCTGCACCGGTCGACGAAGATGGGTTTTCTGCTGTCGTGCTACACGGGGCTGCGCCTGTCGGATATCGAGACGCTGCGCTGGGAGCATGTGGTGATGATGGGCGAGGGCTATTGTATCCGCAAGCGGCAGGTGAAGACGCATGTGCCGGTGTGTGTGCCGCTGTGCAGCGATGCTGTTGCGTTGCTGCAGGAGTTGCATCCGGGTGAGCCGATGCCGAACGAGGGGCCGGTGTTCAAGATGATGAGCCGCTCGGTGATTGCCAGCGACCTGCGGCAGTGGACGACGGATGCGTGCATCGTCAAGCATGTGACTTTCCATGTGGCGCGCCACACGTTTGCCACGCTCTGCATCACCGCCGGAATCGGCATCTATCAGGTGTCGCAATTCTGCGGCCACACGGATGTGAGCACAACGGAGCATTATGTGAGGATGGTGGACGACGCGCGGCGCGAGGCGATAGGGCTTTTTGACAAAATGATGGCAGGGAAATAATTTTTTTCGTATCTTTGCATTTTCAAATTGAATGTATGATGATGCGAAGATTCAGGTTATTTCTGCTATGGGTGCTGACGACGGGCATGTTTGTGCCGGCGGTGGCACAGACGTCCGATTCGGTGGATGTGCTGGATTACGATTTGACGCTCGACTTGAGCCAAGGGGCGCCGTTCAACGGTGTGGCACGGCTGACGATGAAGCTGTTGCGTCCCTGTGCGACGATAGGCCTTGACCTTATTGGCACGGCCGATTCGGTGACGGTGGCCGGAAGCCCTGTGGAGGAGCCGGATTTGCAGTCGCTGCCCGTGGCGGGCATGGCTGTGGGCGAGGTGTTCGAGGTGGCAGTGTGGTACCACAGTCCGGGCCATGTGGAGAGAAGCGGCTGGGGCGGCTTCCATTTCGACAACACTATGAGCTACAACCTCGGCGTGGCTTTCGGCGGGAATCCGCATGTGTACGGGCGTTCGATGTTCCCGTGCCGCGACAATTTCACCGACAAGGCCACCTATACGCTGCGCCTGAAGTGCAAGACGAACTGGACGGCGGAGTGCGGCGGCATTTGTCAGAGCCGCGACACGAACGACGAGGGTTGCGAGTGTTCGGTGTGGCGCATAGCGCAGCCGACACCTACCTATCTGGTGTCGGTGAGCCAGGCCAATTTCCGCCGCATTGAGACAGCGGTGACGGCCCTTTACGGCACCTACCCTGTTACGCTGGGTTATACGAACCAGAACACCTCTTCGGTGCGCAATGCTTTCAGGCAGCTCGACTCGGTGGTGCCGATGTATGAGCGTTGCTTCGGTCCCTACCGCTGGGGTCGCATCGGCTATATAGCCACGAAGCAGGGCTCGATGGAGCATGTGAACAATATAGCCCTGTACAGGGATTTCATGGGTTCGATGGAGGTGAGGGCGCAGAGCACGATTGCCCATGAGCTGGGCCATGCGTGGTTTGGCAACCTGGTGACCTGCAGCACGGAGGGCGATATGTGGTTCAACGAGGGAGGCGCGTCGTTCACGGCCGAGGTGGCGCGCGAGAGCACGTCGGGCCGCGAGGCATCGAACGATTACTATCAGCAGAACCTCGAGCAGGTGATGCGCACGACGCACCTTACCGACGGTGGCTATTACGCTTTGAGCGGTATGCCGCACAGTATCACCTACGGCTCGACCACCTACGACAAGGGTGCGCTGGTGTGGCACTCGCTGCGCGGCTGGCTGGGCGAAGGGCGTTTCTATGCGGCGATGACCCAGCTGATGGCCGACAAGGCGTTTGGCACGGTGGATGCCGCCGAGGTGCGCGATTCGCTGAGCCGCTACACTGGCGAGGAGCTGACGGATTTCTTCCGCTTCCATGTGTTCAGCCCCGGCCATGTGGGCTATTATGTCGACCTGTTGCCCGACGAGGGCGCGGTGGCCGTCAGGGCCTATTATATCGGCACCGACAGTGTGCTGAACCGCCACCGTGTGCCGCTGACGCTGGTGACCTGGGACGGGCAGCGACACAAGGCGACGGCCGAGTTTGAGGGTCAGGAGGCGGTGATAGCGTGTTCGGAATTCGGGATTCAGGGTTCGGAGGTGCGCGATTGCTGGCTGGACCCTGACTGCGAGTTGTCGGATGCCGCCACCAATGCCGAATTCAGCATCGGCGGCACTCAGGAGCTGAGCGGCGAGAGTGCCCACGTGCATTTGAAAGCTGACGGCATGGGGGAGCAGGCGCACCTGTTTGTGGAACACCACTGGGGCGACCCGCGCGGACTGGCCGAAGTGCCGGGTGTGAAACGTGCCTCGAAGCGCTTCTGGGTGGTGCACAGCGACCACTATACCCATCCCGGACTGCAGGTGCAGCTCCGTTATACGCGTGCCAACTACAGTTCGGCTACCTATGCCAATCTGGACAAGAGTTTCTACTGGTTAGGGGCGACCCTCGACTCGATGGTGGTGATGTACCGGATGAACAGTCGCAGCCCGTGGGAGGCGGTGTCGCATCAACGCAGCGGCAACGAAAACGAAGGATTTTTCATGGTCGACAATGCGATGCCGGGCGAGTATGCGCTGGCGGTGGTGGACACAGTGCAGGTGGGCATGGAAAGCGGAGAGCGGAGAGAAGGGACGTTGGATTTGTTCCCCAATCCGCTGCGCGGAGATGAAGAATTGACCCTCGAAGTGCCGACCGAGGAGCCTTTCACAGTGACGATTTTTGATGCCGCAGGCCGTCGGATGTGGCAAAAAACGAACTGTCGCACAGGTGAAAAATGCAGTCCCAAACTGGCAAAAGGAACATATTTGGTCAGAATTGAAAATAATTTCTTATCTTTGCAGTCGAATTTGATAAAGTTATGAAGAAGATAAACGTACTGATTTTTGCCGCTCTGCTCGGCATTTCGATGTCGGCCACTGCCCAGTTTTCGCAGCTCGGCCCGAAAAATGAATTCATGCTCAAGGTGGAGGCTGGCTACGGTCTTTTTATGGGCAACCATGGTGAAGCCGGCTACAACGGCTATTACCTGAGCAAATTCCATCATGCCGCCAATCTGAATGTGATGGCCGGTATGAATATCAGCCAAGACTGGTTTGTCGGTGGCGGTGTGGGCTTCAACTATTACCACAACCTGCAGCAGGGACTGGCCGAGCCGTATCCGGGATTCAACTTCTTCGCCGATTTCGATTTCCGTCCGATCTGGCAGTCGGTGATGGGTCTGGACTACCAGCCCACGTCGATTAAATGGGCCCCGCTGGTGGGTCTCCGTGCCGGTGGAAGCATCCTGATGGGTGACCCCTACTATGGCACTACCTTCACTCCGCTGCTCGAAATGTATGCCGGTGCCAATTGGTATTACTGGTACGCTTTGTTTGGAATGCGCAACATGGAGCGCAACTGGCACAGCTTCTATGCTACCATCGGTGTGGCTTACATGCAGCAGACCATTTTCTTCCCGATTCGCGTCGGTTGGCGCTGGTAATTAGGTTGAGATGCAGAGCACACGACAGAACAAGATTTGCAAGCTGATACAGCAGGACATGGGCGACATCTTCCTGAAGGAGATGAAGAACTGCCCGTGGCAGGTGGACGACGAGGCCGAGAAGGAGGCGCTGAAAAAGTCGCTCTTCACAGTGACGCAGGTGCGCATTACGCCCGACCTCTCGATAGCCCGCATCTATGTGTCGATTATGGTAATCGGTCAGGCCACGAAAGAGGGCCTGATGGCGCTGATACGTGACAATGCCGGCGACCTGCGCCGCCGTCTGGGCATGCGCGAGGGCAAGCAGTTGCGCATCATACCGCAGCTGGAATTCTATTTGGACGATTCGCTCGACTATATCGAGAATATTGAGCGGTTGCTGAAGCAATGAGACTCGAGGGTCTTATAGCGGTACGCTACCTGTTTGCCGGCAAGCATAAGTCGGCAGTGAATATTATTTCCTGGATTTCGCTTGTGGGCTTGATGGTGAGCACGATGGCACTGATTATCGTGCTGTCGGTGTATAACGGTATCGGCGACCTGACCAAGCAGCTGTTCGGTACATTCGACCCCGAGCTGTTGATTGAGCCTTCCGAAGGCAAGACGTTCCGCCTTACAGAGCTCTCCTCGCTACACTCTTCGCTTGCCGCTACCGAAGGGGTGGAGACGGTGTCGCAAATGGCCGTGGAGACGGCGTGGATTACCTATGGTGGACACAATCAGGCCATCGTGCAGTTGCGCGGGGTGGACGACCAGTACAGTGAGCTTAACGGCATTGACACGCTGTTGAGCGAGGGACAATACCTGACCCGGTTTGCCGACCCGCCGGTATACGGTTTGGTGGTGGGTGGCGAGATTTTTTTCGATATGGCGATGAGCCTGCATTCGAATACGCCGGTGGCAATCCACATTCCCAAGCGAGGCACCACATCGATGGGCTTTACGATGGATGAGGCATTCAACATCGGATACGCCTACCCTGTGGGCTATTTCTTTATCCAGCAGGATATAGACAAGAAGTACGTTATTACGCATATTGACTTGGTGCGGCAGTTGATGAACTACGCCCCCGACGAATGTACGGCTTTGGGGGTGAAGTTGAAGCCTGGTGCCGACCCCCAGCGGGTGAAACAGGCCCTGCGCTCTTTATTCTCCACACATCGCTTTCCACTCACGGTCAAGGACCGATATGACCAGCAGCCTCTCTATTTCAAGATATTCCGTTCGGAACGGCTGGGCATCTACCTTATTTTGTTGTTGATTGTGCTTATCTCGACGTTGAGTTTGGTGGCATCGCTGTCGCTACTGATTATCAATAAGCGCGATGATGTGTTCATGTTGAAGAGTATGGGGATGACGAGCCGCCAGATAAGGCGCTCGTTTATGGCCGAAGGACTGCTGATTTGCGGTGTGGCCGTATTGGCCGGATTGCTGATAGGGTTTGTGGTGTGCTTCGTGCAGCAGCAATTCGGCATTATCCGTATGGGCGACGGGAACTTTGTGGTGAATGCCTTCCCGGTGGCGATGCGGATGATTGATTTTGTGATTACTTTTGTGCTGGTGATGGCTATCAGCAGCCTGTCGGTGGCACTTACTGTGCGTCGCGCCAAGATTTGAGCACGTCGCGGTAGCCGATTTCCTGTAAATATTCGTAGGCACCCTCGGTGCGGAGCAGGTCCTCAGGAGCATGTGCGTCGGTGCTGACCAGCACGGGGATATGCAGTTGCTTCATTTCTTGTATCAGCCACTTGCCGGGGTAGTAGTCGGCATGGCGGCCTTTGTAGATGCCGCGGGTGTTGATTTCGCAGATGAGGTCGAGTTCTTTGATGAGATGGATGGTTTCGAGCGCGAGGTCGCGGTACCAAGGTTCGTCCTCGGTGAAGTAGCGGTCGCGGTTGTGCATCACTATCTTGTCGGGGTGGCCGACAATGGTGGGGCGGTTGCGCTCGAGCATGGCATTTTCGTTGTGGAAATAGGCTCTCACTCCACGCCTGATGTCGCCACCGAAGTGCTTCATTAGGCCTTCATCGTAAGTTTGATAACGGCTGCCGTCGATCATCCAGAGGTCGTCGGCGCTCCTGGGGGCGGAGCCTTCGGCGGGAATGAGGTGGATGCTGCCGATGGTGTATTCCAGACCGCCCTGTTTGATAAGAGGAGAGAAGTCTTCGAGCATGCCGGGGACATAGTCCATCTCAAGTCCGAGGCTTATTTCTATGCGGTCGGCATATTCCTCTTTGAGGGCGCGGACCTCGTTGCAGTAGCCTTCGTAGTCGGTGATGGAGTAGGTGTTGTCGAAGGGCAACGGACAGTGGCCGGTGAAGCCCAAGGCCGTGAAGTTGTGGGCAACGGCGAAGTCGACCATTTCACGGAGGGTGGCTTTGCCGTCACAGTAGTTGCTATGGGTGTGGAAGTTTGTCTTAGAAAGCATAAACCATACTGAATGAGAGGCGCAGATTGCCGACGGGGGTGTTGTAGCCGGCATAGGTGTATTCGGCTTCGCCGGTGAAGGAGAGGCCGTTGCCGGTGGTGTAGGTGAGGCGGGGCTGAACGCGCCAGAGGTATTCCATGTCGTAGCCGCGGCCGAAGACGGTGGGAGGACCATAGATTGCCAGTACAGGGCCGCCATCTTCCTGTTTCTGTGCATAGCCCATAAAGAGGCCTGGACGCCAATGGCCGGTGTTGCGTTCGATGTCGAGCCACATGGTGTTGAAAGTCCAGTCGCGTATCATATTGTCATTGCCTGCCACACTCTGATACAGCAGATAGCCGCCCAATGAACAGCCTTCGTAGAGGCTGTTGTTGAGGAGGGTCTGGGCCTTGACGGTAATGCCGCCGAGCTTTAGGCTGCCAAAAACAGAATAGGTCAAAGAGGTGTGCAAATCTCTGTTGGCAGCGAGGCCGGTGGTGTTCACTATCGGTTGTATGGTCTTGGCGTTTACCGCAGCGCCGATGAAGAGGGCACCGTGGCGGTAGCGCAATTGTGCTGTGAGTTCAGGCACAAGGCTGTGACGGGCGAAGAGGGTGCTGCTGGTCGGAGTACCGTTGAGGAGCCCCTGGCTCATGTTGTCCAATTGCCACTGGGCCACGGCCACAGCTTCGAAGCCGTCGAGACGGTACTCGTAGCGCACCTGCGGCTGGCGGGCATAGCAATGGAAGGGGGCACCCATGTTGAGCGGGTTGGTCATGGGCATTATTTCGTGGATGACCATAGCGTACCAATACTGGCCTGTCAGCAAGCGGTGACGACCCCAATCGAGGGTGATGTAGGCGTGGCGCAAGCGCAGGTTGTTGATGGTGGCGTTGGTGCTGCCGGTGAAGTCGCCTTCGATATAAGCCGATGCTTTTGCACCCAGCATGTCAGGTCCATTGATGCGAAGTCCGAGGCGAGCGGTGATGGCCAGCATGTCGGCCTGCCAGCCGTCGTTGATATCATTTCCAAAACTGTCGAGCACAACAGGTTTGGGGTAGAAGAGCATCATGTCCTCGCGTCCACCCACTACCGAGCGACTGTCGGCATAGTAGTGCGGATTGACGAAACCATGCCAGTCGAGGCTGAAGCCTTGTGCTTCAGTTGAATTGAAAATTGGAATTTGAAAAATGAAAAGGATAAAAAGAAAACTCCTACGGAGTATTTTCATAACAGATACCCCGTAGGGGGTCTCTATTAATAGAAAATGCCTACGGCATGTTCCCGTCTTCATTATTCCCCGTAGGGGATTTCTTTTCATCTTCTCCATAACTTTCACTTTTTAGCGCCTCCGGCCAGTGCAAGTATCAGACCCAAAGCCACGCCAAGCAGGGCGGCGAAGAGTACCTGCAGGTTCTGCGGCAGGATGAAGGTGATGGTATGAGCGGGGAACCAGAACAGCGGTATGGTTTTCTTAATGACGAGGTTCCACTGTACGTCCCAATTGACCTTTTGACTGATAATCTCACGCATCTTCATCGGACGGAAGAGCCCTGCCACGGTACCACCGTTGTCGGTGATGTGGATGTCGGTGCATTTGTGGAAGGTCATCATCACCGGGGCGAAGATGCTGTTCATCAGTACGCTGACGGCAAAAGCGATACCCACTTTCCCCCAAGTGAGTTCGGGAGCCGCAAAGGTGGCTTGAATGGTAGGCAGATCGCCGAATCCGAGCGAAGACAAAAACACCGGCACGCCGCTCTTGAAGATGACCATGGCCATAGCAATGGCGATGCCGAGAAATCCCCATACAATCATGCGAGGCAGCACGCCGAAGCCTTTTTTGTTGTAGACACCCTCGCGGATGCGCAGCGCCAGCATTTCGCCAAGGGTGGCAAGGATGGCGAATTTGAAGAAGGCCATGATGTAAGGATGATGGGCAGTGGCCCAATTGAAGCCCTCGGCGCAGTGGGTCTGCGGGATGGCGAAAAGTGCCGCCACCACGGCGACACAGGCAATGAGTATCCAGTCTCCTTTTTTCATTACTTAATACTTAAAACTAAAAACTATACGTTGCTCCGTCCTTGCCATCCTTGACGGTGACACCAGCCTCCTTGAGGGCATCGCGGATTTTGTCGCTCGTGGCCCAGTCTTTGTTGGCCTTGGCGGTGGCACGGATGTCGAGGATAATGTGCATCAGACCGTCGATGAGGGCAGTGTTGTCGCTTGCAGCCTCGTCTCGCATACCCATAACTTCGAAGAGGAAAGTGTCGAAAACGCCCTTCAGTTCGTCGATATCGGCTTGCGAGAGTTTCATCTTGCCGTCGTTGGCCTGGTTGATGATGCGGGCCGCGTCGAAGAGGTGGCTGATGACGATAGGCGTGTTGAAGTCGTCGTTCATGGCCTCGTAACAGAGTGAGCGATATTTGCTCACATCGGCACCGCTCTCCTTGGCGGGTTGTAGGCGCGACAACGTCTTATAAGCTTCCATAAGCTTGGCGAAGCCCTTCTCTGAGGCTTGCAGGGCCTCGTTGCTGAAATCGACAGTGCTGCGGTAGTGGGCCTGCAGGATAAAGAAGCGGATGGTCATGGGAGAGTAGGCCTGCTCGAGCATCTCTTTGCCGTCTTTGTCCTTGTGACTACCGGAGAAGAACTCGTCGAGGGTGATGAAGTTGCCCAGCGACTTGCCCATCTTTTGGCCATTGATGGTAATCATGTTGTTGTGCATCCAGTAGCGGCAAGGGGCGTGTCCGGTCGAGGCTACGCATTGTGCTATTTCACTTTCATGATGCGGGAAGACAAGGTCCATTCCGCCGCCGTGGATGTCGAAGGGCGAACCCAGATACTTGGCACCCATGGCGGTGCACTCGGCATGCCAGCCGGGGAAGCCGTCGCTCCAAGGCGAAGGCCAACGCATGATGTGCTCGGGGGCAGCTTTTTTCCACAGGGCGAAGTCGCCGGGGAAACGCTTTTCATCCTGTCCGTCAAGCTCACGTGTGGTAGCCAGCATCTCCTCGATAACACGGCCGCTGAGCTGTCCGTATTTGTGGGTCTGCTCCTGATATTTGCGCACGTCAAAATAGACGCTTCCGTTCGAGACATAGGCAAAGCCAGCATCGAGAATCTGCTGCACAAGGGCTATCTGCTCCATAATATGACCGCTGGCATGAGGCTCAATGCTGGGGGGCAGCACGTTGAGGCGCTCCATAGCGGCATGGTAGCGGTTGGTATAGTGCTGTGCCACCTCCATGGGTTCCAACTGCTCCAGACGAGCCTTCTTGGCAATTTTGTCCTCGCCTTCGTCGGCATCGTGTTCCAGATGACCCACATCGGTAATGTTGCGCACATAGCGCACCTTGTAGCCAAGGTGTTGCAGATAGCGATAAACCACATCGAACGTGATGGCCGGACGGGCGTGGCCCAAGTGGCCGTCACCATATACCGTCGGTCCGCAGACATACATACCCACGCGACCTTCGGTCAGCGGACGGAATAATTCCTTCTGACGGCTTAAAGTATTGTAGATTAACAATTGTTGTTCCATATTACACTAATTATCCAAGTGCAAAAATACACAAATTTCCGCACATACCAAAACATTGTCGGCAATATCCATGCCAACAGCCAATTGGGTGTCAGCCCTTGGCTTTCAACTTCTCCATAAACTTGGCGCTGTCGATAATGAAGCGCTCGTGGGTGCCTTCACCGATAAGGCCGGCCTCGTCGTAGGCCTTCACGCTGAACACCAGCCGGCGGCGGTCCACCTCCATCAGCTCGCTGTCGCACCATACGCGCTTGCCTATTGGCGTGGCCGACAGATGGCTCACATTCACCAGTGTGCCCACAGTGCCCTGCCCCTCGTCGAGGTGGGGCAGTACGCTCTCGTAGCATGTCTGCTCCACAAGGGCCACCAGCATCGGCGTGGCGAAGACATCCACCAGCCCGCTGCCCACGCGTGCGGCACTCATCTCGGGGGTTACAATCTGCTCCTTGTGTCCTTTTATTCCAGTCTCT
This sequence comes from Bacteroidales bacterium, assembly GCA_017448185.1. GTDB lineage: Bacteria > Bacteroidota > Bacteroidia > Bacteroidales > P3 > Colimorpha. The sequence goes on along the minus strand of JAFSLX010000020.1, from coordinate 19,792 downwards.
ATCATACAAAAAAAGTATGCATCCTTAACGCAGGATGCAAACTTTTATTGTACGAAAGACATTACTCGTCAAAGATGTCCGACTGCTTCAGCAGGCGAACGGTGTGCTGCTTGCCGTCGGCGGTGGTGAGGGTCAACAGGTAGATGGCTTGGGTGCGGGCGGGAGGAATGGTTCGATGTTGCGTTTTATGGTTGTATTCTTGGTGGTTAATTGGATTGAAGCATTTTCTGTAGTTGTTCTTCGATGGATTCCTCGAAAGTTTTGTGGTAGCCTTGTTGCACTTTGGCAATCTTGCCGTCGCGGTCGATGAAGAAGAGCGTCGGGTAGCCGACTATGTGGTAGGTGCTGGAGAGTTCGCGGTCGGAGTAAAGTGTGGTATAGGTGATGCCGCGCTTGGAGAGGAAGTTGGCCATCTCACCCTTCACGGAGTCGTCGAAGGGGTCAATGCCAATCATTACAAAACCTTTGTCTTTGTACTTCTCGTGAAGACTCTGCAAGAAAGGTAGAGCTGCACAGCAAGGAGCACATGATTTGTAGAAGAAGTCGAGCAGTACGACGCGGCCGCGCAGGTCGGTGAGTCGAACTGTGTCGCCAGTCAGATTAGGCAACGACCATTCAGGTGCCATCGTGCCCTCGGCAAGCGGTTCGGGTGCTTTATCTGCCACATAGTCGCTCAGCGTTACGCTGGCAGGTATAGATTTCATTGTCAGGAGGTTTTCGTCAATCTCAGCGTCGAAATCCAGCAACTTGAACAGGTCATATTGACACATGGTATCCTGCCCCTCCACCAAGTCGTAGGCAATGGTGTACTGGACGGGCAGGTGATTATTTTTGTCAAGCCACATCTCCACCTCGTAGCGGATGCACTGCATACCGGGACCGGCAGGTTCGGGCTCCGTCTTGATGTAGTCTACCTTGTAGCAACTTTGTGTCTCCGTGAGGTTGAAGGTATAGGCGCTGTCGGCCATCAGCTCCTCGTCGGGGATTGGGTAGCAGTTCTTGTTTGTCAAGGCTTCGTAGAATGTGAAGTTGTGGCGAATGCGTTTAATCTTGTCCGCCCAGAGGACGCACGACATAATGTCGCCCACGGTGTCATCGTATGTGACAAGTTCGTTACCCGTGTAAAGCGTATGATCGTTCCATTCCTCATGGCCGGGAAACTCCGTAAACATATTGAAGGCTTTGTTGAACAGTGTGTCGGTTGGGAGTTTCTTGAAGTCGCAAGTATAGCGTATTATTGTCGTGTCCCTGTCCATCATTGTTTTATTCCGATGCTCCAGCACGTAATGACCTTGCAGTATGGACTGGCATTTCTCGCGTGAAAGACGGAGGACACGTTTCGCTTCGTCGCCGTTTTGAGCGTGTGTGGTGAGTGCCATCAGTGCGAGGAGCGCAAAGGTGAAAGTCTTTCTTGCCATAGTTGTGTTGTTTTTGTGCGTTTATTAATCCGTTTTCTTAACTGGAGCCCAATGGGGGCTTCTATATATAAAACGCGGAGGTGCCGTTTTTGGCTCACACGTTTATCATTATTTATGTTTTTTTAACATTATGGAGGACTGTTTTCATCGAAAGGTCACCGAAGGATCATATAAGGAGCGTGGAAGGGAGCGTGGGCGTCTCAATCTCGAAGAATGCGGGCTTCGCCTTCGAATGAACAGATCTCCTTGGCGAGGGTGTTGAGGTTGTGGAAACGGCTGTAGCTGCTGTCGGACGGCACTCCTGCCACGTCGCCCATGGCGTCGAGATCCCATGGTGCGAGAATCAGCAGGCTGCCGTTGGCGCAGGCGTCGAAACGGCTGCGTTCGGGTTTCCAGTAAGGGCCGATGGGCTGGTCTTGCAGGTGGATGAAGGGGTAGCCTTTGGCCAGGCATTCGTTCTTCATCAGCTGTTCGCCGCGCGAGATGCCGGGGGTGACGATAACGGTCTGGCCGGCGAGGATGGCGGAGAGCCAGCGGTCGTGCTCGGCGGCGTAGTCGGCGGTGGTCTCGTAGGGTAGGCGGCTGACGGGGTGGCGACGGTGGCACTGCACCTGCACCTTGCGGGCCCAGCGCAGGAGGAAGAGGTTGCCGAAGGCGCCGTAGCTGCGCTCTCCGATGCGAACATGGAGGCAGCGGCGCATCACGTCGGGCAACCGACGGCGCAGGAGCGCCCTGCGGGGGTTGTCGTCCACATAGGCTATCATCGCCGTGCGGTGGCGCTCGTCGAGGCAGACGGTGTCGTCGTAATTGTCGTCGAACAGGGGGCGCTGGCTGCGGCCGACAAGGGCGTAGAACTCCTGCCGCTGCTTGTGGGAGAGGTTGCGGACGAGGGCGCCTTCGGTGTGGTGGACGAGGGCCTTCGTGCGGAGCCAGGCGGGGGCGTCAGGGCGCTGGCAATCGACCGAGATCGGTCGATTGCTGGAGGACGGGAGACCCTGCATGGCCTGCCAGCGGGCGGTGCAGGTGGCCTTGAAGGCCTGGATGATGTCGCCCAGGCTCCACGGCATGGGCTCGAGCACCTCGATGACGCCGTGGAAATGGTCGGGCATGCAGACCGAGGCGTGCACCTCCACGCGGTTGCCATGGGTGGCCTGGATGGCAGGGGTCTGCTGCCAGGATTGGAGAACGGCTTCGCCGAGGGGTGTGGGGTCCAGTCTTTCTTCGCGGCCGATCTCGGCCGCAAAGGAGGAGAGCAGGGGCTGCCTGCCGCTCACGACAAGCGTGACCAGATAGACGCCGCGGCCGTAGTAGTCGTGGCCGGGGTTGCGTGGGCGATAGGGGGAGACAGGCATCTTCAAGAAAAGCCGGAGACATGGGGTCTCCGGCTTTGTGTTGAGGGTTATGCTTTTCTTTTATTTCTGCCAGAGGCGCTGCCAGTTTTTGTACTCGCGCTGTTTCCAGGCGCCGTTGTGGTAGGCGTAGCTGACGATGGCGGGGATGACGGTGGTGCCTTCGGCATAGACCATCTGCTGCAGTTCCTCGCTCACCTTGCCCCAGCTGCCGGCCTCGAGGAGGGTGCTGGACGAGCAGGCGCCGTCGCGGACGTCGGCCACGGTGATCTGGATGGCGTATTTGTGCATGGGCACTTCCTTGCCGAGGATTTCGGCGCAGACGACGGTGTCCTGTGCAAAGTTCTTGGGGGTGCCACCGCCGACCATGAAGAGGCCGCTCTCGGGGCAGTTCATCTTGATCTCGGTGAGCTCCAGGAAGTCGGCCACGCTGTCGATGCTGACATAGGGCTTGCCCTCGTGACGGCGGATCCACTGGTGCTTGCCGATGCCGAAGCCGGCGCTGCTGTCGCTGAAAGCGGGGCAGAAGATGGGCACGCCGCACTCGTAGCAGGTCTGGATGAGGCTGTCTTTCTTCACACCGTGACCCTCGGCGAGCCATTTGCCCACGTTGTAGAGGAACTCACGGCTGCTGTAGGGACGCGGCTCGAGGAGATCGGCGACATCGCAGGTGGCCTGGTCGCAGGCCTGCAGCTCTTCCTCGTCGATGAAGGTGTCGTAGATGCGGTCGATATAGAGCTCGCGGAGCTTGGTGTCGGGGATGACGTTCTCCTTGGTGCCGATGTAGTGCTTGTAGCCGAGGGCCTCAAAGAGATCCATGTCGATGATGCTGGCGCCGGTGCTGACCACGGCGTCGATCATCTTGTTGCGCACCATGTCGACGTACACCTGCATGCAACCGGCGGCGCTGGTGGAGCCGGCGATGGTGAGGATGTTGGTGCAGTCCTTCTCGGCCAGCATCTGGCAGAGGATGTCGGCGGCACGGGCGGTGTCGCGGCTGGTGAAGCTCATGTGGCGCATGGCGTCGATAAGCTCGGTGCTGTCGTACTTCTTGATGTCAATGTGCTTGACAGTTTCTTTCAGGAGGTCTTTCTTTTCCATTTTCTATATTGTTTTTTTATTCTTTCTTAAATTATTACAACGCGAAAGATTGGCTTTTATTGTATTTCAAGGACGTTTTTTTATCCCGTAAGCTCAACTGACAATTGCAACAACTTTATTTGGTCGTCCGTTGTTCGACAGTTGTTCGGCGGTTGTTCAATGATTCACCGAACAACTATCGAACAACGGACGACCAACGGACGACCAACGGCATGACATTCTGTGTTTATTCCGATACCAATTTCAGCCCAATAATCGACCCCACAAGGGTGGTGATGAAAAAAAGTCGCCAAAAAGTAGCGGGTTCGTGGAAGACGAAGATGCCCAGCAACACCGCGCCCAGCGCACCGATGCCGGTCCACACGGGATAGGCCGTGCCGATGGGTATGCTTTCAACGGCCTTGGCCAGCAGCACCGCACTCAGCACGTAGAAGAAGGCGAAAGCCGCCATCCATTCCCAATAGGGGAGTCCGGCCACGCCTTTCGTCTTACCGAGACAGAATGAGAAACCAACCTCACAAAGTCCTGCTAATATGAGTATTACCCAGTTCATCGATTCTTCTTTTATGTGTGCAAATTTACTCATTTTTCCCGACATGTAATTATCATTTTGCAAGAAAGGAGGAATTTCGTATCTTTGCAGCAACAAACATTTATTATCGAATATGGCTAAAGACATCGTTTGCAGTGGCATACGCCCGACAGGCAATCTTCATTTGGGTAATTATTTCGGTGCATTGAGAAATTTTGTGAAAATGCAGGACGAGCACGATTGCTATTTTTTCATTGCCGACTATCATTCACTCACCACCCATCCTACTCCAGGCAGTATCTATGGCGATGCCAGCAAAATTATGGCCGCTTATCTTGCCGCCGGCCTTGACCCCGAGAAGGCAACCATCTATCTTCAGAGCGACCTGCCTGAAACTATTGAATTGTACCTCTTCTTCAATATGAACGCATATCTTGGCGAACTCGAACGCGTCACCTCTTTCAAGGACAAAGTTCGCCAAAACCCCAACAATGTCAATGCAGGTCTGCTGACCTATCCCACCTTGATGGCTGCCGATATCCTTATCCATAAAGCGACCAAGGTGCCTGTGGGCAAGGATCAAGAGCAGCATCTTGAGATGACCCGTACTTTTGCCCAGCGTTTCAACAACATGTATGGAGCCGAGGTGTTCCCCTTGCCGCAGGCTATAGGTTCGCCCACCGGATTGGTGAAGATTCCCGCGCTCAATGGCGCCGGCAAGATGGGTAAGAGCGAAGGCGAAGCCTCCACTATTTTTCTCACCGATGAACCCACCGTCATCCGCAAGAAGATAATGAAGGCCAAATCCGATAGCGGCCCCACCGAGATGAACCAAAAGAAACCCGAGGAAATCGAGAACCTCTTCTCGCTTCTTAAAGCCGTTTCAACACCCGACACGGTCGAATATTTCGACGACCTTTATAACCGCTGTCAAATTCGCTACGGCGACCTTAAGAAACAGCTGGCCGAAGATATGGTGGCTTTCGTCGAGCCGTTGCGTCAGCGTATCCTTGAAATCAGTGCCGACGAACAGGCTCTACAGCGCATCTTCGACCGTGGCAAAGAAAAAGCCCATGAAAGCGCACGTTGTACGTTGGACGAAGTGCGCCATGTGATTGGTTATCGAAACTAAACATATATAAAAAAAGAAGAGAGCCACTCATGTGAGCGGCTCTCTTCTTTTTTTTCGATTGTCTCGAGTAGCTTATTCGGCAACAACGGCCTCAGCGTTCTCAACAACTTCTTCGGCAACAGCCTCAACAGCAGTGGTGTCAACGACCTCTTCGCAAGCGGTCTCGACGGCCTCCATAGCGGTGGTGTCTTCCTCAACGGTGTTGTTGTTGTTGCAAGCAGCAAAGCCAAACATACCGGCAATTGCTAAGAAAAAGAATACTTTTTTCATCATCATGTGTTTTAAATTGTTATTATTTTATTTCTCTTTTTTCTTGATTACGGAGTGCAAAAGTACTACTTCTTTTCTTTCTGTTAAAAAATGAATTGCTAAAAAAACTTAAACAAGAATCAATCCTATTGTTTATCAGCATTCTATGCTTTAAAAATAAAATCCTGATTCCTGCATATAAGCAGTCAAATCAGGATTTGAAGTACTCTTAATAATTCTTAAATCAAGGCAATGGAACCAAGCCGTTGAAACCCATGAAAGCCATGGCGAGGATGCCGGCCGTAACCAGTGCAATAGGCACACCTTTCATGCCACGCGGCACACCGGTCAGCTCCAATTGTTCACGAATGCCGGCAAAGATTACCAGCGCCAAAGCAAATCCGATAGCGATGCTGGCCGAGTAGATGACACTCTCAAGGAAGTTCATGTTTTTCTGAATGACCAGAATGGCCACGCCGAGTACTGCGCAGTTGGTAGTAATCAGTGGCAGGAACACACCCAGAGCCTGATACAGCGACGGGGCAATCTTTTTAAGCACAATTTCCACCATCTGAACCAATCCGGCAATCACCAAGATATAGGCGATGGTCTGCAGGTACTCAAGGTGAAGCGGAACCAATACATACTGCATAATCAGGTATGTCACCATTGTTGCCAGCAGCATGACGAAGAGCACGGCTCCCCCCATGCCTAACGACGACTTGACATCCTTGCTCACTCCTAAGAACGGGCAGATTCCCAGAAACTGTGCCAACACCACATTGTTGACAAATATGGCCCCAATAATCAGGGCGGGTATCGTGATTCCCATAGTCTTTTTACATTAAGTTTCGGACTGCAAAATTACACACTTTTTCCGAACCAGCCAAATATTTTTTAAAATTTATATTTTCCACTTTCTTTTCTCGTCTTATTCCACCCAGCCAATCACGTCGCCTTTTTTCACCATCTGGCCTTGTTTGGCACAGGTGTCCACCACCTTGCCACTCTTCAATGCAACAAGTGGCATCAAGGCATACGAGGCTTCGATATGAGCTATGGTAGCACCCTCTTTCATCTCGGTTCCAGGGACGGGGGCAGTGCTCTGGTCGTTAAAATTCACCTCCCAGAGCAGCCGTCCGGTCGCATCGGCTACGATGGGCGTCGCATTCGGGTGCTTGGGCGTGATATAATTGAGCGCGATACTTTCGGTGGTAGCGGGGGCAGCAGGTTTAGGTTCGCGTTCGGCACGCAACTGGGCCACTTCCTTGAGGAAACGCTCTTTGGCTATGCCGCTCTTGTAGTCGCGGTACTGGCGGTCATGCATGGCCAGCTCGAACAGTTCTTCGTCGTCCTCGCCGCGGTCCCAGCCGTTTTGCTCCATCTCTTTGATATACTCTGGCAATGCGTCGGGATAGGCATCTTGTGGCACGCCAGTGTAGAACTCCATGCCCTGCTGTTTTGCCAGTTCCACAATTTCAGGAGCCAATTCGCCCGGCAGTTTGCCGGCACGGCCAAGAATCATGCTCCACGAGTCTTTATCAATCTGGCTGAAACGGGGCTTGCCCTGTGCCATCGAAAGCAGGTTCATCACAGCTATGTTCTTGGTGTATTGGCTGAAGGGAGTCACCAGTGGGGGATAGCCCAGCATCGGCCATATATGTTCTACCTCTTGGAACAGTTGTACCGTCAGTTCCTCGAAGCTTACTTCGGGTTTGCCGTTTTTCTTCAGGGCCATGTTGATTGCGCCATGCACACCGCGCAAGTCGCTCATCATCGAGCCCATCATGCCACCGGGCAGACCGCAGCCCACCAGCAGCGATGTGCTTATGCGGTTGCCGGGATTGATGTATAAGCCCAAGAAGTCGTCGATAAACTCCTGCGTCAGCTTGCGGGCAGCCATGTAAGCATCCATATTGATGTCTTTCACTAAAAATCCTGCATCCTTCAGCATGGCTTGTACGCTGATGACATCGGGATGTACCATGCCCCACGACAGTGGCTCCATGGCGCAGTCGATAACATCGGCACCTGCTTGAGCCACCATTAGGGTCGATGCCATTGAGAGACCGGGGCCCGTATGGCCGTGGTATTGTACCACGATATGGGGATATTTGGTCTTGATTTCGTGCACCAGTTTGCCTAGTGTGGCAGGACGGCCCACACCGGCCATGTCTTTCAGACAAATCTCATCGGCTCCGAATTCCACCAGTTTGTTCACGATGCTCATGTAGTATTCCACTGTGTGCACTGGCGAGTGGGTGATGCTCAGGGCTGCTTGCGATATCATGCCGGCCTCCTTGGCATATTTCACACTGAGTTCAAGGTTGCGGGGGTCGTTCAGTCCGCAGAACGAACGCATGATGTCCACTCCTTGAGCTTTCTTCACCTTCGGCATAAGTTGGCGCACATCTTTCGGCACACCATACATGCGCAGACCGTTCAGTGCACGCTCCAGCATGTGGGTCTGTATACCTGCCTTGTTGAAGGCTTTGGTCCAGGCACGGACGGCTTTGTTTGGGTTCTCGCCATACATCAGGTTCACCTGTTCGAAGGCACCGCCGTTGGTCTCGATACGGTCAAAGCAACCCATGTCGACAATCACAGGTGCAATGCGCTCCAACTGGTCCACACGCGGCTGATATTTTCCACTCGACTGCCACATATCGCGGTACACCAAGCTGAATTTAATCTCTTTTGACATATTTATATTGTCTTATGATACTGATAAAAAAAACTTTATCCCATTTTAACATAAAATGGGGATATTGCAAAAATACAAAAAAAAGATTACTCTCACCTCCCTTCCACGAAAAAAAATGTTAAAATTCATCTATCGCACAATAAAAACCTCGCGGTTTAGTTATTAAAAGTGAAAATGTTTTAAGTTCAAATAAAGGCGCGTATGATGCAGGATTATCAATTTATGGACAATGACACATTTTCGTCCACTGCAAGCACAATCGTACAACCCTCGGAGCAGGTGCTCCAAAACATCCTGAGTTTCGCCCGTTGCTATCAGCAACTGACAGTCGACGGCTTGAAACTAACGATTTTCCTCAATTGAAGGGGGAACAATAAAAAAAGCGGTGCAACAGCACCGCTTTTTTTCATTGCTCGTTTTTCAAAGTTTCTCCACCCATTTTTTGATATCCTGCTCGTTGTCCAATCGACACACAATCAGCGAATGGTCGCGTAGCGCCACTAAGCAATGGTCCAGTCCTTCAACTATGGCTTCAAAGCCTTGCTCAATATTCACCACGCTGTCTCTCGTGTCCACCGTCAAAGCTTTACCGCTGACGGCGTTGTTGCACTCGTCTTTGGCGGCATGGGCAAACAGTGAACCCCAAGTGCCAATATCGCTCCATCCGAAATCGGCCGCCACTGTATAGCGGCTCTTGCTGCGTTCCATCACACCGTAGTCAATCGAAATGTTCTCACATTTTTCAAACTGGCGGTTGATGAAAGCCTGCTCTTCCGGGGTGCCGAAAAACGGCTTGCCTTCGTCGAACAGCTTCACCAAGTCGGGCAAGTATTCGCGCAGGGCTTGCATGATGGCATCGGTGCTCCACAGGAAGATACCCGAATTCCAGAAGAAACGGCCTGCCGCCACAAACTGCTTGGCTGTCTCCAAATCAGGCTTCTCCTTGAAACTCTTCACAGGCACAATTTCGCTCTTCTCTTTCCGTTCCCCACTCTCCACCTCAATATATCCATACCCGGTCTCGGGTCTCGACGGCTGTATGCCGATGGTCATCAGTGCATCACGTTTTTGCTCCACAAAGTCCAGTCCCTGACGGATTACCCGTTGGAACTCCACCTCGTTGGTCACCAGGTGGTCGGCTGGGGTCACAGCCACCGAGGCATCTGGGTCTTTCGACAGGATGTGATAGATGGCGTATGCAATGCAGGGGGCTGTGTTACGGCGCATGGGTTCACACAGCACTTGGTCCTCTCCCAGTTCGGGCAGGTGTTCCAGCACCAGTTGTTTGTAGGCAGCGTTGGTCACCACGATGAAGTTCTCGGCTGGCACTATCGGGTTGAAGCGCTCGAAAGTGGCGCGTATAAAGCTTTTGCCAGTTCCAAGAATGTCGAGGAACTGCTTGGGGTAGTTATTTTTGCTTAACGGCCAGAACCGGCTTCCGATGCCTCCGGCCATAATCACACAGTATCTATTCATATAAGTGTAAGTTTTATAAAGTTTCTATATCTCTTCCGTCCGTGCTCTTCTTAGCTCAAAGTCGCGTCCAAGGTATTTCTCTCTCACGTCGGGGTCGGCAGCCATCTCTTCGGGGGTGCCGGTATGCAGCACCGAGCCCTCGTACAGTAGATAGGCTCGATCGGTAATGGCCAGTGTCTCGCGCACGTTGTGGTCGGTTATCAGGATGCCGATATTGCGCTCTCTCAGGTGCGCCACAATATCCTGAATGTCTTGCACGGCAATGGGGTCTACACCGGCAAAGGGTTCGTCCAATAGCAGGAACATTGGGTCGTTGGCCAGGGCGCGTGCTATTTCGGTTCGTCTCCGTTCGCCACCCGACAGTTGTATGCCTTTGCTTTTGCGTATTTTCTGCAGGCGGAACTCGTCTATCAGCGACTCCAGTTTCTCTTTTTGCTGCTCTTTGGTTAGGTCTTTCCTGAATTCCAATATCGAGGCTATGTTGTCCTCTACCGACATCTGGCGGAATACCGAGGCCTCTTGTGCCAGATAACCCACACCTATCTGGGCGCGGCGGTACATCGGCATGCCCGTCAGCTCCATGGTCCACGGGCCATCTGGACGGCGTATCGCTTTGGAATTGTCGAACAGCGGATTCTGTTTGTCTTCTTCGCAGGTGCTTTCGAAAAACACACGTCCCGAATAAGGCTTGATGATGCCCACCACCATGTAGAATGTCGTTGTCTTGCCGGCTCCGTTGGGCCCCAACAGACCTACAATCTCGCCTTGGCTTACCTCCACCGAGACCTCTTTCACCACCGTCCGCGACCGGTAGATCTTCACCACCTTGTCAGTATATAATTTCATTTTTTATTTTTCACCTTTAAATAATTCCTTCTCTTAATATGTCGTGAATATGGATAATGCCGAGATAGCGGTTGTCGGCATCGACGACAATGAGTTGCGTGATTGAGTTCTGACGCATCAGTTGCAGCGCATTGACGGCGTACTCCGTATCGAGAATGGTTCGGGGGTTGGGATGCATAATGTCCGCAGCAGTCTTGGGCTGATGGAAAGTCTGCATCATCCTTCTCAGGTCACCGTCGGTGATGATCCCCTTGATGCAGTCATCTTCCGTAACCACGGTACAGCCGAGGCGCTTCGAGGTCATCTCGAGTATTGTTTCGTCGATGGTTGCCGTTGGAGGCACTTCCGGCCGCTCATTTTGTATGTAGAGGTCGCTCACCCTTAGGTACAGCTGCTTGCCGAGGGCTCCGCCTGGATGGAATCGTGCAAAGTCGCGCGCCGAGAAGTTGCGGCATTCTATAAGTGCCACCGCCAGCGCATCGCCCATCACCAGCTGTGCTGTCGTGCTGCTTGTCGGGGCCAGATTGTTCGGACAGGCCTCATGTTCCACGGTGGTGTCCAGCACAATGTCGGCTTCGTGTGCCAGAAAGGAGTCACAGTTGCCCACTATCGCTATCAGCGTGTTGCCGAAGTTTTTAATCAATGGTACCAGCACCTTGATTTCGGGGGTGTTGCCGCTTTTCGATATGCAGATGACCACATCGTCCGGACGTATCATGCCAAGGTCGCCGTGTATGGCGTCGGCCGCATGCATGAACAAGGCCGGTGTGCCTGTCGAATTCAGTGTCGACACTATCTTTGTGGCGATGTTCGCACTCTTTCCAATTCCCGTCACCACCACGCGCCCAGAGGCGGAAAAAATCCTCTCCACGGCTTCCGAAAATGCATCGTTGATGTGGTTTCGAAGATTTTCTATCGCTTTTTTTTCATCCTCAATCACCTGAACGGCAATGCTTTTTATCTCTTCTCGACTCTTCACTGTGATTTTTTTTTAACCGTTTCGTTTTTTTTGATTATCTTTGTAAAACTGAAATATTAACGCATACTTGCGCTAAATATTGTAAGAATTATGATTGACTTGACCTCGAAACTAAAAGAAATCTTCGGCTTCTCCCAGTTCAAAGGCGACCAGGAGGCCATTATACAAAGTCTGCTCGACGGCAATGATACTTTTGTCATCATGCCCACCGGTGGCGGTAAATCTTTGTGCTATCAGCTGCCGGCCATGATTCTCGAGGGCACCGCCATCGTTGTCTCGCCGCTTATCGCACTGATGAAGAACCAGGTCGACGCGGTGCGCTACACCTCCGGTAGCAACTGCGTAGCCCATTTCCTCAATTCCTCGCTCAACCGCGCCCAGGTGGCCGAGGTCAAGGACGACCTCATGCAGGGCGACACCAAGCTCCTCTATGTTGCCCCCGAAACCCTCTCCCGCGAGGACACCGTCGAGTTCCTGAAACAAATTCCCATTTCTTTCTTTGCCATCGACGAGGCTCACTGTATCTCCGAGTGGGGACACGACTTCCGTCCCGAATATCGTCGCCTGCGCGATGCCATCAAGGCCATCCGCCCCAACGTCCCCATCCTCACCCTCACCGCTTCCGCCACCCCCAAGGTGCAGCAGGACATCATCAAGAACCTCGGCATGGAGAACGCCAAGACCTTCATCTCTTCGTTCAACCGCCCCAACCTCTACTACGAGGTGCGCCCCAAACCGGCCGACCCCATGATGCTGCACAAGGAGATTATCCGTTTCATCAAGGATAACCCCGGCAAGAGCGGCATCATCTACTGCCTCACCCGCAAGAAGGTCGAGGACCTTGCCGAGCTCCTGGTCATCAATGGCATCAAAGCTCTTCCCTACCACGCCGGCCTCGACAACAAGGTCCGGGCCGAGAATCAGGACAAGTTCCTCATGGAAGAGGTCGATGTCATCGTCGCCACCATCGCCTTTGGCATGGGTATCGACAAGCCTGACGTGCGCTTCGTCATCCACTATGATATTCCCAAGTCCATCGAGGGCTACTATCAGGAAACCGGTCGTGCCGGTCGCGACGGTGGCGAAGGCCACTGCATCGCTTTCTACAGCGAGCAGGATGTCGAAAAACTGTATAAATTCTTCACCGACAAGAATGTCACCGAGCAGGAGATGGCCATCCAGCTGGTGCAGGAAATGGTCTCCTATGCCGAAAGCTCGGCTTGCCGCCGACTCAATATCCTCCGCTACTTTGGCGAGGACTACAATGAGACCTACTGCGGCAACTGCGACAACTGCACCCATCCCAAGCCTCAGGTCGAGGCCAAGGAGGAGATGGCGTTTGCCCTCGAGACGGTCCTTGCCATGAAGCAGGCCTTCAAACCCAAGGATATCGTCGATGTGCTTCGCGGCCGCAAGAACAGCAATACCCGCACTTATCACCTCGACAAGCTTGAGCAGTTCGGCGGTGGCTCCGACCACGACGACCTTTTCTGGAAGGCCGTCCTCCGTCAAGCCCAGTTCGAAAACCTGCTTCAAAAGGAAATTGAGCAGTATGGTGTCCTGAAACTCACGCCCGCCGGACACAAGTTCATCAAAAAGCCGTACAGCATCTATGTCACCTGCGACCACGACTATTCCGCACCTCCCGAAGAGGACGAAGACCTCCTCGCCGCCACCGGAAGCGCCTCCGCTGCAGGCGACGAAGCGCTCTATGTCCAGCTCAAGAGCCTGCGCAAGAGTATCGCTGCCCGCGAGAAACTGCCCGCCTACGTCATCTTTGACGAGTCCTCCCTCAAGGATATGACCCTCCAGTATCCCTGCACTATCGAAGAGCTCAGCCATTGTGTCGGCGTCGGCATCGCCAAAGCACAGAAACACGGTGCTCCCTTCATCGAACTCATCAAGCAGTATGTCGAGGACAACGACATCGAGCGTCCGCAGGACATCGTCGTCCGTTCCGCTGTCAACAAGTCAGGACTCAAAGTCTACATTATCCGTGCCATCGACGGCCGCAAGAGTCTCGAAGACATCGCCGCCGGCCGCGGCATCACCATGTCCGAACTCCTCACCGAGATGGAGCATATCATCTCCTCTGGCACCAAACTTAATATTGATTACTATATAGATGATGTCATCGAACCCGACCATCAGGAAGTCCTGCTCGACTATTGGCGCAACTCCGAAAGCGCCTCGCTCGACGAAGCCTACGAAGAGTTCGAGGACGACCCCGACTACACCGAAGAGGAAATCCGCCTCATGCGCATCAAATTCCTCGCCGACTTTGGCCATTGATCGACTTGGCCGATTAGTTGATATTGGATAGTGGGTAGTGGGTAGCATTTTCGCTGCACTACCCACTTTTTTTCCCCATAACAAAAAAAAATTCCTATCTTTGCAGTTGATTCGAAAAGTATAGGGGTGCTACAAAGCACTGTGGCTGAGAACATACCCTTGAAACTTGATCGGGATAATGCCCGCGTAAGGAACGAATTATGGTAAAACACATCAATAGTTGTGGCCGCTATCTGTTACATCAGGCCACCAGGTTTAGCCGCCGGCAGATGATAGCCTGCTGCGTGCTTGCAATTTCATTTTTCAACTTTCAACCTTCTTCATTAAAGGCTCAGGACACCGTCCGCAAGCTCGACGAGGTGATGATCCAGGATGTGCGCGTCAGCAACAAGACCCCGCTCACCACCAGCACCATGAACCGCGAGCAGCTCGACGAGGCCCGCACCGAGCTCTCGGTTCCCTACATGCTCGAGACGCAGCCCTCGGTGGTGGCCAGCGGCGAGAACGGCACCATCGGTGGCACTTACATCCGCATCCGTGGCGTCGAGCCCAACCGCATCAACGTCAACCTCAACGGCATCACGCTCAACGACCCCGAGAGCCAGCAGGTGTTCTGGTACAACATCCCCAACCTTGGCGGCATGTCGCAGAGCATGCAGATACAGCGCGGCATGGGTGCCTCGACGGGCGGCAGCTCGGCCATGGGCGCCGCCATCAACATGCAGACCCTCAACGCCCGCGACCGCGCCTACGGCATGGCCGACCTGGCCTACGGTTCGTGGAACACGCGCCAGTACGGTATCAGCGCCGGTAGCGGCATACTGAAGAACGGCCTCTCATTCGACTTCGCCTACTCCGGCCTCACCTCCGACGGCTTCGTCCGCAGCTGGGGTACCGACCAGCAGAGTTTCTTCGGCAGCATGAGCTGGTACGGCAAGCGCACCCTCATCAAGCTCCTCACCATCATCGGCAATCAGAAAACCGGCATAGCCTGGAACGGTGCCTACCCCGACCAGCTCGATGCCGACCCCACCTTCAACTCGGCCGGCATGTACGATATGGATGGCCGCACCATGTACTACGACAACGAGACCGACAACTACTGGCAGCGCCACTACCAGCTCTATATCTCCCACCTGCTCAGCGACCGCTGGAGCCTCAAGGGTGCCTTCGACGTGATGCACGGCGGCGGATACTATGAGCAGTACATGACGGCCGGTAGCGGCTATGTGCCTGCTCCTTTCGCCTACCTGAGCGACGTGGTCTTCCAGAAGCGCATGGATAACTACACCTACACCGGCAACGCCGCCGTCAACTACACCGGCAGCAAGCTCACCTTCTCGCTGGGCGACAACTTCATCTACTACGACGGCCTGCAGTACGGCGATGTCATCTGGTATCGCGACACCGCCATGCACTACGACCTGCCCTACCGCTGGTACGAGAACAAGAGTGCCAAGCTCGACAACTCGGTCTACGCCAAGGCCACCTACGACTTCAACGACAACCTCAACGTCTACGCCGACCTCCAGCTCCGCATGGTCAACTACCGCATCCACGGCAACAGCGACGACGTGCTGGCCGGTACCGCCCGCGACGGTGCCTTCGACTTCACCAACAACTACCTTTTCTTCAACCCCAAGGTGGGTGTCAACTACCGCATCAACGCCCATCAGCGTGCCTACCTCGTGGCCGGCATCAACAGCCGCGAGCCTGTGCGCTTCGACATCATGAGCGCCTATGCCAATGGCGACACCATCAAGCCCGAGACCATGCTCGACATCGAACTGGGCTACCAGATCGCCCACAGCCGCTGGGCCTTCAATGCCAACCTCTACGCCATGCTCTACCGCGACCAGATGACCCCCAACGGCGATGTCCTCACCGGCTACGCCCTCATGGAGAATGTAGATAAGAGCTACCGCCTCGGCATCGAGCTCGAGGGTGGCTACCGCTTCACCGACTGGTTCCGCATGGATGCCAACCTGACACTCAGCATGAACAAGGTGCTCGACCTCACCTACTTCGTCTTCGAGACCGGCGACACCGTGCAGCACGCCGTCACCGGCACCACCGACCTGGCCCTCTCGCCCTCTGTGGTAGGTGCCGCCATCGCCACCTTCTCTCCCGTCAAGGATGCCAAACTGCAGCTCATAGGCAAGTATGTCGGCAAGCAGTATGCCGACAACACCAGCCGCGAGTGCTATGCCATCGACCCCTACTTCCTGCTCAACGTCAAGGCCAGCTACACCTGGCATCTCCGTGGCACCAACGAGATCGAGGCCCAGCTGGTAGTCAACAACGTGCTCAACCGCAATTACCGTCTCCACGCGTGGGCAGGCGACTGGACCGACGACTGGACCACCCCAGGCACCACCTACTACTTCCACGACCGCACCTGGCTCCAGCAGCCCGGCATCAACTTCATGGCCCGTGTAATATATAGGTTTTAATTAAAAAGGTATCCCCTACGAGGAAAAAGAAATAAAATGTTTTATCTCGTTTATGCTATTGAAAGAAAACGCCTACGGCGTAAAATCTTCCCCGTAGGGGATATCTCTCAATAGCAACGAAAACAGAAAACGAATCATTCCCCGTAGGGGATATCTTTCAATAGAAATGTCAAAAAAATGAAATCAATGAATTCCCCGTAGGGGATATCTCTCAATAGCAACGAAAACAGAAAACGAATCATTCCCCGTAGGGGATATCTCTCAATAGCAACGAAAACAGAAAACGAATCATTCCCCGTAGGGGATATCTCTCAATAGCAACGAAAACAGAAAACGAAAACATTCCCCGTAGGGGATTCCTTTCAATAACAACCCAACAAAACAACCCAACAAAACAACCCAACAAAACAACCCAACAAATTCTCCGTTGGGGATATCTTTCAATAGCAACGAAAACAGAAAACGAATCATTCCCCGTAGGGGATATCTCTCAATAGAAATGTCAAAAAAATGAAACCAATGAATTCCCCGTAGGGGATCACTTTCAATAACAACCCAACAAAACAACCCGATAAATTCCCCGTAGGGGATCCCTTTCAATAGCAACGAAAACAGAAAACGAATCATTCCCCGTAGGGGATCACTTTCAATAACAAATATCATGGCCAACACTTATTCCCAACTTTACATTCATCTGGTCTTCGCTGTAAAATACCGCGGTGGCTTCATCGCCGAGTCCTGGCAGCAAGAATTATATCAATATATCGTTGGTGTGATTGAAAACCGTAGCCATAAAGTTTATGCCATCGGTGGCATGAAAGACCATATACACATCCTGGTCAGCATGTCGCCCAAGCAGTCGGTCTCGGAGCTGGTAGAGGAAACCAAACGTGCCTCGACCCTATGGATAAAACAGCGACATCTGGTGGATGGCAATTTTGCTTGGCAAGAGGGTTATGGAGCCTTCTCCTATGGACAATCTCAGGTGAGCAATGTGGTCAATTACATCCGCAACCAGAAGCAACACCACACAGGGAAGACCATGAAAGAAGAATATATCGATTTTTTGAAGATATTTGGCATAGAGTATGATGAGCGGTATGTGTTTCAGTCGGTAGATGCGGATTAAAAGAAATCCCCTCCGGGGAATAAAGAAAAGGAGATAGAATGTGTAATCGTGTTATGCTATTGAAAGAAAACGCCTACGGCGTAAAATCTTCCCCGTAGGGGATCACTTTCAATAACAACCCAACAAAACAACCAACCACAATTCCCCGTAGGGGATTTCTCTCAATAACAACGTCAAAATAATAAAACCATAATTCCCCGTAGGGGATATCTTTCAATAGCAACGAAAACAGAAAACGAAAACATTCCCCGTAGGGGATCCCTTTCAATAACAACCCAACAAAACAACCCGATAAATTCCCCGTAGGGGATCACTTTCAATAACAACCCAACAAAACAACCCAACAAATTCCCCGTAGGGGATATTTTTCAATAGAACCGAAAACAAAAAACGAATCATTCCCCGTAGGGGATATCTCTCAATAGAAATGTCAAAAAAATGAAACCAATGAATTCCCCGTAGGGGATATCTTTTAATAGAACCGAAAACAAAAAACGAAAACATTCCCCGTAGGGGATATCTTTCAATAGAACCACCAACAAAACAACCCGATAAATTCCCCGTAGGGGATTTCTTTCAATAGCAACGAAAACAGAAAACGAAAACATTCCCCGTAGGGGGATATCTTTCAATAACAACCCAACAAAACAACCCAACAAATTCCCCGTAGGGGATCCCTTTCAATAATTCATGAACACCCTCGACATCATCGGCGCCGTCATCGGCCTCTTCTACATCGTCAGCGAATACCGCGCCGACCGCTGGTTCTGGCCGTTGTGCCTGCTGATGAGCCTCTTCTATATCATCATCGACTTCTCGGCCCATTACTACGCCAACGGCACCATCTGCTGCTACAACTTCGTCATGTCCATCTACGGCCTCCTCGTCTGGCGCGGTGTCCTTCGGTCAGCAAACCATAAAGACAATGACTCCAAACAGGAGGAAATACCCATCTCCTCCTGCCCCAAGAAATATTGGCCCTGGCTGCTGCTCGCCGTCGGGGTGCTCACCTTGCTGCTCGCCCAGGTGCTCGGGGCGCTCAAAGAGAGCCACCAACCCTGGATTGACGGCCTCACCTCGGCCATCTCCATCGTCGGCATGTTCATGGTGTCGCAGAAATGGTGGCAGCAGTGGTTCTGCTGGATGGTCGTCAACCCCTTGATGGTCTACCTCTTCTTCGTCAGCGGCAACTACGCCTCGGCCATCCTCTATGTCGTCTATTGTGTCTTCTGTATCTTAGGTGTCGTCAAATGGAAAAAAGAAAGCATATCGTAATCCTCGCCGCGGGCGACTTCCCCTCCCATCCGGTGCCCCTCCGTGCCCTGCGCCAGGCCGACTTTGTGGTCTGCTGCGACTCCGCTTACAATTCACTATCCACCATCCACGGCCCACTGCCCGCTGACTTCGTCGTCATCGGCGACGGCGACTCCTTGTCCGGCGAGGTCAAGCGACGGCTGGGCGAACGGTGGATTCATGTCACCGAACAGGACTACAACGACCTCCACAAAGCCGTCGCCTGGGCCACCTCGACATTCAACATTCAACATTCGGAATTCCACATTCTTGGCGCCACCGGCCGCCGCGAGGACCACACCCTCGGCAACATCTCCTACCTCGCCACCTTCGACGACGAATACCCCGGCATCGACCTCGATATGCTCACCGACTTTGGCCGCTTCTTCCTCCTCTCCCCCCACCCCCGACAACCCTCTGCCCACATCCCGCTCCCCACCTTCCCAGGCCAGCAAATCTCCATCTTCCCTGTCGACCCCTCCATCCCCTTCAGCGCCACCGGTCTCCGCTGGCCTGTCGACAACATGAAAACCACCCGTTGGTGGCAGGCCACCCTCAACGAAGCCCTGGCCGACACCTTCACCCTCGCCTCCGCCGGCCCACTCCTCGTCTTCCAGACCTACGACGCTAAATTGTAGGTGCTCTATGAAAAGAAAGCCCCCACGCCCTGATTGTCTCGTGGGGGCTTTCTTTCTATAGCAGATTGTTTATCTTTCGGTTATATACTCCGCAGGAGTATTCTTTTAATTCCCCCGGGACAGCCACCCGCTTGTCCCGTTGTTCAGTCATTGTTCAGTCGTTGTTCAGTCGTTGTTCAGTCAAACACTGAACAACGACTG
>JAFSLX010000019.1 GCA_017448185.1 Bacteroidales bacterium | reverse complement strand
GTTGTTCAGTCGTTGTTCAGTGTTTGACTGAACAACGACTGAACAACGACTGAACAACGAACGGCCAACAGTATTACAGGCACACTTCTATCAACCAAGAAATTTTCCACCTCATGTAACTTTTTTTTTGTATATTTGCATTTTATTACTACTAATACTTTTTAATAGAACAGAATGAAAAACAGGATGTTCACCGGACGGATGAAGATGGCGGAGATGATAGCGTCGAACTACGACCTTATCCTTATGCTGCCTCGTTTCGGCATTGCGCTCGGTTTTGGCGACAAATCGGTGAAGGAGGTCTGCCACGAGGCGAATGTGGACGAGAACCTCTTCCTGATGGTGTGCAACATATACAGTTTCGATGACTTCCAGCCCGACGACGACGAAATAGCACGCATCGAAAAGCACCAGATTGTCGAACACCTGCAGGCCTCGCACCGCTACTACCTCGACGAACGCCTTCCCCACCTGCAGCACCACCTCGACCGCGTGGCCGACGGTGCGGGCAACAACTCGGGCGAGGTGCTGCGACGCTATTTCGCCGACTATCGCCGTGAGGTACAGGAGCATGTACGTCACGAAGAGAAGAACCTCCTGGCAGTGAAAAACGGAGAGCGGCAAATGGAGAGCCATTTGAAAAGCCACGACAATATCAAGGACCGCCTGAACGACCTGACACAGATTATCTACAAATACGTGCCCGGCAAGCGGCTGACCGAGGAGATGATGGAACTGGTGTTCGACATCATGCAGCTGAGCCGCGACATCGAGAAACACGCCCAAATCGAGGACCTGCTGCTGGCTCCACCCGAGGACTACGAGCTGAGCGAACGCGAACAGGAGGTGCTGGCGCTGGTGGCACAAGGACTGAGCAGCAAGGAAGTGGCCGACCGACTGAAAATTTCGGTCAACACCGTGAACACCCACCGCAAAAGCATCACCCGCAAGACCGGCATCAAGAGCGTGGCCGGATTGGCGGTGTATTGGAAGTTGAAAAATGAAAAATAATAAAGTGAATGATGAAAGCACTTAAAGTTATACGAATCGTTTTGGCGGCTTTGATGCTGTTCGGCATCACGGCGCTGCTGTTGGATACCACCGGCGTACTGCGTCACTACCTGGGCTGGATGCCGAAGATGCAGCTGCTGCCCGCCGTGCTGGGACTGAACGTCGCGGTAATCGTCGCAGTGATGGCAGTGACTGTGCTGCTGGGCCGCGTCTACTGCTCAATCATCTGTCCGATGGGCATCTTCCAGGACATTTTCGCCTGGTTCCACAAGATTATTTTTGGCAAGAAGCGCCCCTACCGCTACCACAAACCTCAGAATTGGCTGCGCTATATTGTATTGGCAATCTTCGTGTTGCTGATGCTGGCAGGACTGAACCAGATTGCCGTGCTCATAGCGCCCTACAGCGCCTATGCCCGCATGGTGACGGGCATCCACGCCTCGGGCGTGCTGCAGTGGGTGGCTATCATCACTCTGGTGGTCATCGGCGTGATGAGCTTTGCAATGGGTCGCCTGTGGTGCAACACCATCTGTCCTGTGGGTAGCCTGCTGGGCTTGGTGAGCAAATACTCCCTCTTCGGCATCAAGATAGATGCCGGCAAATGTGTGGGTTGCCACAAATGTGAACACCGCTGCAAAGCCATGTGCATCGACATCGACGGCGGAAAGACCGTCGACGGCAGCCGTTGTGTAAACTGTTTCACCTGCCTCAGCGAGTGCAAACAAGGGGCCATTTCTTTCGGCAAAAAATGGAAAGCGGACAGCGGGAAACCCGTCGACGACTCGCGTCGCAAGTTTGTGGCCGGGACCGTGGCAGTAGGAGCCGCAATGGCAGTGCAGGCCCAGGAGCAGAAGCTTGACGGCGGTCTGGCGATACTGGCCGACAAGAGCGTGCCCGAGCGTAAAACACCGCTCAAGCCGTTCGGAGCCCGCAGTCTGAAGAACTTTGGATCACGCTGCACCTCGTGCCAACTGTGCGTCAGCCAGTGCCCCGAGCACGTGCTGCGTCCGTCGACCAAAATGGCCACATTGCTGCAACCCGAAATGAGCTACGACCAAGGCTATTGCCGTATGGCCTGCACCCGCTGCAGCGAGGTGTGTCCGGCCGGTGCCATCCAACCCATCACCAAAGAGGAAAAAACCGCCATCAGCATCGGCTGCGCAGTGGTGCTGAAAGACAACTGTATTGGCTGCGGCAACTGCGCACGTCACTGCCCCTCGGAGGCCATCCAGATGGTCGACGGCAAACCGGCGGTCAACGAAAGCCGCTGTCTCGGTTGCGGAGCCTGTGAGTACTACTGCCCGGCACGCCCGGTGACAGCCATCTACGTCGAGGGGCGCGAAATTCATGCAGAAATTTAGGTTAAAAATAAAACAAAAACATATCATGAGCTTCAACATCAAACAAACATTGACTGATTTCGTCAAGTACATGGGTACTTGGAAATTCTGGAAAGAACTGATTATTATGACACTGGGCATGGCAGTCACCGCCGCCGCTGTCTACTACTTCCTCGTACCGAGCAAATTGATTATCGGTACCATCAGCGGTCTTTCCATCGTGCTGACCAAGATTTTCGAGGGCATGGGCATCTACATCTCGCTCGGTACCCTCATCATGGTCATCAACATTGTGCTACTGATACTGGCATTCATACTCATCAACAAAGAGTTCGGTGCCAAAACAGTTTACACAGCCCTCATCCTCGGTCCCTTGGCCGACCTCTGGGCCAAAATCCTGCCTTGGGATGCCAAGAACGCCGCCGGCGAGTACATCCTTGCCAACCCCAACCCCATCACAGGTTCAGCATCCATCATGGGCGACCCGTGGCTCGACCTCTGCTGCTTTGTGCTGCTGCTCAGCGCTGCACAAGCCCTGATGTTTAGTATCAATGCTTCGACTGGCGGACTCGACATTCTGGCCAAGATTGTGAACAAGTACCTGCACTTCGACATCGGAGCTTCTGTCTCCATTGCCGGTGCCGTCATCTGCTGCACCGCTTTCGCTATCAACCCTTTCCGCATGGTCATCATCGGTCTCATCGGCACTTGGATCAACGGTCTGGTGGTCGACTACTTCACCGCCTCGCTCAACAACCACAAACGTCTCTGCATTGTGTCGAAAGACTACGAGCGCATACGCCAGTACATTATCCACACCCTGCACCGTGGCTGCACGCTGTATGAGGTTACCGGTGGTTACACTGGCGAAAAGAGCATAGAACTCGAAGTATTGCTCAGCAAGGATGAATTCAGCAAGATTCTGGCTTGGATGAAGGACGAGAAGATTGAGGCCTTCTCCACCGCCGGCAACGTCAGCGAGGTGTACGGCTTCTGGGCCTCGGGCAAGAAGCGCAGACATCTCAAAGAGCAAAACGACAAGCGATAATCAAACAAATATGAATCGACGTGATTTTCTGAAAGGCATGGCCGGCGCTGCCGTTGCAGGTGCTGCAATGGCGGCCGGCTGTGGCAATCCCAACAGCAAGCAAGCCGAAGGTTTCAGCGCCACCGAAGTGCCGTTGGGCAAGATGACTTACCGTCCTGACACACATGGACAACAGGTGTCTCTGCTCGGCTTCGGCATGATGCGCCTGCCCGTCGAGGGTGGTGGCGACCTGCGTAGCAACCCCGATGCCAAGCTCGACCAAGAGCTGATTAACCGCATGGTGGATTATGCCATCGAGCACGGTGTCAATTACTTCGACACAGCACCCGTCTATCTCAAGGGCATGTCGGAAACCGCTACCGGTATCGCACTCAGCCGCCACCCTCGCGACAAATGGCTCGTAGCCACCAAGATGAGCAACTTCCGCAACTGGACCTATGAGGCCAGCATCGAGATGTACCACAAGTCGTTCGAGTACTTGCAGTTGGACCATATTGACTACTACTTGCTGCACTCGTTCGGTGGCGAAGGCGACTTCCAGAAGCGCTTCCTCGATAACGGAGTGCTCGACTTCTTGCTCAAAGAGCGTGAAGCCGGACGCATCCGCAACCTCGGCTGGTCATTCCACGGCCTGCAGGAGGAGTTCGACAAGGTAGTAGCAATGCACGACAAGTACCATTGGGACTTCGCACAGATACAGATGAATTACGTTGACTGGCATTACGCACACGAGATTGAACCAGAGAACGTCAACGCCGAGCATCTATATACCGAATTGGACAAGAGGGAAATTCCTATCGTCATCATGGAACCTTTGTTGGGTGGTCGGCTAGCGACCCTCAACGAAGCACTGGCAGCCCAACTCAAAGCCCGCGAACCCGAGCGCAGTCTCGCATCATGGTCGTTCCGCTACCTCGGAATGTACCCTCGCATCATGACTTCACTCAGCGGCATGAGCGCCATGGAGCACGTGGAGGACAACGTGCGCAGCCATTGTCCCTGCGAACCTCTGACCGACGACCAGATGGCTCTGCTCGAACGTGTGGCCGATGAGTTCGCCCACTTCCCTTCTGTACCCTGCACCGCCTGCCAATACTGCATGCCCTGTCCCTATGGGCTCGATATTCCGGGCATCTTCTCGTTCTACAACAAGAGCCTGATGGAGGGCAACATCGCCACCGAGGGCACTGTGGAGCAAAAAGAGTTCCGCCGTGCACGTCGCGCTTTCCTCACCTCCTACGACAAAAGCATCGAGCGCTTGCGTCAGGCCGACCACTGCATCGCCTGTGGCGAATGTCTCACCCACTGCCCCCAGCACATTGCCATCCCCGACAAGATGCGCATGATTGAGAATTACACGAACACCCTTAAAGATTCACTTGTATGAAACTGATGTTTTTAGGCACCTGGGAGATTGTCATTATCGTCCTTGTGGTGCTGCTGCTCTTTGGTGGCAAGAAAATACCCGAATTGATGAAAGGCGTCGGCAAAGGTGTCAAAAGCTTCAAGGACGGTATGAATGGCGTTGAAGACCCGAAGGACGAGGAAAAAAAGTGACCTTCTGGGAACACCTTGACGAACTGCGGCGGCGCATCTGGTATGTGTTAGTGGCTGCCTTGGTAGCCGCCGTCGGTTGTTTTTGTTTCAAGGAGCAACTCTTTGCTGTGGTGATGTATCCCAAACCCGAGGGTATGCAACTAATCAATGTCGAACTCACCCAGCAGTTCCTCACTCACATGCGCGTGGCCCTGTGGGCAGGCTTATTGGTTGTTTCGCCCTATATCCTCTACCAACTTTTTGCCTTCGTGGCACCCGGTCTCTATCAAACCGAAAGGCGGCTGGCCATCTCCGCTGTGGCCAGTGGCTACCTGCTCTTTCTGGCCGGTGTGGCACTCAACTACTTCGTCATCTTCCCCTTCACTGTCCGTTTCCTCGGTGGCTACCAAGTCACTGCCGACGTGGCCAACACCATCACCCTCTCAAGCTACATTTCGGTGTTGGGGGTGATGAGCCTGCTGATGGGCGTAGTGTTCGAACTGCCCGTGCTCTGTTGGCTGCTGGCAAAAATAGGCGTTCTGAAAGCCAGGTTCATGCGCCGCTACCGTCGCCACGCCATCGTGGTCATCATCATCCTCGGGGCCATCATCACCCCCACTGGCGACCCGTTCACCCTCAGTCTCGTCTCCATCCCCATTTACTTGCTATGGGAACTGAGCATCTTAATTGTCAAAAAAGTAGAATCATGAAAAGAATCCTCCTTTTAGCAATAATATCATTTTTCACCTTTCACTTTTCGGTTTCCCACGCCCAATGTGCCGACGCCTTGAAGCAATATGCTGAACGCTATCCCGCCGCCGAGCCGCAGGACCTCTACAAACTGGTGTTCCAGGACCTTTACGGCCCCGGTCACCTCATCACCGACTCCACCGCCTGCGCCCACTATGTGGGAAAGGAAGTCGCCGAAATGTCCGATACGACAAATTTCCCCTTGTACGAATACACGCTGTGCGACAGCAATTACGTGCGTGTCAACCTGATTGTTGTGCGAAAAGGAATTGTCAGCCTCGGTCAGATGGTATCAGCCGTGATGCGAAGCGTCGGACCCATAACACCCGATCCACGATTCGTGCAGAGCCATAGCGCCACCTTCAAAGCAGCCTACGACCCTCACTATCGCATCGTCTCGCGTGCCATATTCGAACGCGACTTTCTTCCGTTGTTCAATACTGCTCCTTCTCGTTAGGAAAATCGCCACTCTTCACATCGTTGATATAGTGGCGGATGGCATTGGCTATATCCTCGCCGAAAGTGCCATAGGTACGCAGGTAGCGGGGCTTGAACTGGCGTGTGATACCCAGCATATCCTGCAACACCAGCACCTGACCGTCGGCCGCCGGACCGGCACCTATACCGATGGTGGGAATCTTCAGCATATTTGTCACCTCGGCGGTTAGCGAAGCGGGAATCTTCTCCAGCACAATCGAAAAACATCCGGCTTCCTGCAATATCATTGCGTCCTTCTTCAAGCGCTCGGCCTCCTCCTGCTCGGTAGCGCGCACAGCATAGGTACCGAACTTGTTGATGCTCTGCGGTGTGAGGCCAAGGTGCCCCATCACCGGGATGCCGGCCGAAAGAATGCGCTGCACGCTCTCGATCACCTCCTCGCCACCCTCAAGTTTGATGGCATCCGCTCCCGTCTCCTTCATAATGCGGATGGCCGAAGCCAACGCCTGCTTCGAGTTGCCCTGATAGGTGCCGAACGGCATGTCGACCACCACCAATGCACGGTTGATAGCACGCACCACCGAAGTGGCGTACACTATCATCTCGTCGAGCGTGATGGGCAGCGTCGTTTTGTGGCCCTCCATCACATTGGCCGCCGAATCGCCCACCAGCACCACATCAATCTTCGTGCTTTCAAGCAACGAGGCCATCGAATAGTCGTAGGCCGTCAGCATCGCGATCTTCTCGCCGTGCAGTTTCATATTTTGCAGGACACGCGTGGTGACCTTCGTAACGTCAGTCTGTAAATAAGCCATGATTCATTCAATAATTTCTTCAGGATTGTCAGTCTTGGTTTCGGGCGTGAGGTCCTCCTCCTGGTCGGGGACGATGCGGAACAGCGCCTGCAGCGGCTTCTTCATCTCGTACTCACCGTTCCTGCCCGGACGGTAGGCCACATAGTGGCGCTTGCCCACGGTGAACGATGCCGCCTCGGTCGAAGTCTCCACCTCGTAAAAATACTTCTTCAACTCCTTCTCCTGTATACGCTTGCCAACATAAATCGTATCCATCATCGTGATATTGATGGGTGCCTGCAGCTCCAAGGCCCCCTTGCCGGGCACCTTGCGCGTCGGCAAAGCCTTGTACTCCATGCCCCGCGACGACTTCACCTTGGCAAAAAACTTAAGCTTCGCCTCCAACTGCTCCTCCGTGGCCGGAATGCGGATAAAGATAGAATCCTTCTGCTGCAGCCGACATTCGTCAATCGTGCGCGCCATATTGCTGCCCAGCACAATATAGCCTGCCTGAACCAGCAACTGCTTCGGATGGGGAATCAAATAATAGCGCTCAACAATCTGCTTATAGTCCAAGTGATCGTCAATGCTGATCCTCAATCCTCCCGGACAGGTATCTTTCGTATTGTCAACCGCATAAACCGACCCCTTCGCCATCAGCACCGAGGCATAATAGCCATGAACAAGGCTGTCCTCGCCCGGCACAAAACACCCGCGGGCCGAACCGACGCACTCGTCCGGATTGTTATGGAACGTAATCAGCACCGAATTGTTCAGCGCCACACTCCCGTTCAGCAGCAGGCGGCTCTCAGGCAACTCGCTGCAATTGTAAACCTCCGTCGCGGTCGGCACCTCGAAACGGAGCGTCTCCACCGTGTCACCATTGCACGAACAGTGTATCGGATTGCGTGCATAACGTATCGGGAAATCGGCATGCGACCGATTGGCAAAATAGCGATAAATATTGTCTACACGGTTGGCACACAGCACACTGTCGGCATCGCCGTAACCTTCAATCACCATCGTGTAATACATCGGGTTCTCCACGTCGAAGGCTATACCATAGGCCGAATCGAGCCAATCCAAGTCCGGTTCGGTATAGGTCGCTGCATTGCCCTGGTAGGTCAGCAGCAGATAGAATGTTTCGGGGTTCGTCAGCGCCTTCTGCATATTTTTCACCGGCTTCGCCGACGGTACATACAGCCCCGTCTGCGCCTGCAAAGACACAGGCAACAGTGTCACCACCAAAAAAACAGCACATAACACACAGACATATTGCATCTTAAACATCCTGTTCATCGCCATTCAACATATTGGTTACAAAATGCAAATGTACGAAAAAAAACTGATACCGCAACAAAAAGAATTATTTGCCCCCCGTTCCCATGTCCAGTACTTGTTCAGTCGTTGTTCAGTCGTTGTTCAGTCAAACACTGAACAACGACTGAAC
>JAFSLX010000084.1 GCA_017448185.1 Bacteroidales bacterium | reverse complement strand
GGCGGTCACCTTGCCGTCAGCATCGACGGTGGCGACGGCCTCGTTGTCGCTGCTCCAGGTGACGGTCTGGTCGGTAGCGTCATCGGGTGTCACGCTGCTGACGCTGAGCGTCTCGGTCTGGCCGGCGGTGATGGTGGTAGCTGTCTTGTTGAGCGTGATGCTCTCGACGAGGACAGCCGCAGGAGTGCTGTTGTCCACCAGCGTCACGCTCTTCACGCGCGGCTTGTCCTCGGCCGAGGGGACAAGCCTCACCGGCTGGCCGGCCTCGATGGAATAGGAGCCGTCGGCATTGGAATCCACGTCGGCCAGCGGGGCGCCGGCCTGCACCTGCCATCCCTGCGGCACGCCGGTGAGGGTGCGCATCTGCGGGCCGGCGGGGACGTCTGCCTCGAAGTTGGCATACACCTGATACGTGCCGTTCTGCTCGCAGGTGACGTTGATGCTGGCATCAGTGCCGAGCACTTCTCCACCTGCGCCCTTGGTCCAGTTCACGAAGCGGTAGCCGCTGGAGGGGGTGGCGGTGAAAGTGTAGGTGGTCGTTTTGTAGCCTATGCTGCTGGCGGTCACGGCGGTCGTGCCGTTCATCACGCTCACCGTGCCGTTGCCATCCGTCGCAGCGTCGTAGCCGTAGTAGCGGAGGTAGTTGTCGCCATCTATGCACGTCAGCCCCGTGACGGTGTACTTCGCGCCGTCGGAGAGATAGACGTTGATGTAGGTGTTGTCCATCCACGTGGCACCACTCGCAACGCTTCCGGCCAGCGTGCCGTGCAGTTCCATTTTGGAATTATCAAAAAAATTAAAAGCAAAGCCGTTGCTTATGTTCAGCGTCAGGGTCACGCCCTGGTTGACGGTCAGCGTGGTACCGTCAAGAACATCGAAACTCGTGCAGGTCTGGTCGGAGGAGATGGTCACGGATTGACCGCCAAAGGCATTGATAGATTGTGCATTTGCAGACAATCCTGTGAAAAATGCGGCTGCTAAAAGAGCCAGTTTTGATAAATGTTTCATCTTCGTTTGTTTAAAATTGTCATTTACTTTTCATTGTCTTGTTCATTTTCAAATTTGCCGTATATCCAAAGTGCCAGCTGGCGGCAATCCTTGCCGTCGGACACACCGCAGCGGTATCCATAGTCGAATATACGGTTGGTGGAGGATTCCTCTACCGTGGGAGCGTCGCTGGTTACCTTGTGCTGCAGACAATAGAAATGGATTCTGTTCAACTTGGCCACTCTGATGAACAAGCCATTGTCTCTTGGACTGAACTTCGGAGGCTCAATCGGCTTAACATCGCCTTCCCCACCATAGAGTGTTCTGAGAGTGTCCAGGTCATCACGGAACAGCCGGTTGCTTCGCACTTGTTCGAACAGAGCCTTCGCGGCATTGTAGGAGGCTATTATATCCGAGAAATGGTGAACCCCGAGGACTACACGGCTCATAGCAAACCGATGGGCGGAATCCAACACCGCTTGCTGCCTCGTCTTAGTGTTTTGAGCAGGGGCCTTGGCCTCCATCATCTGGTTCAGAAGCATGGCGGTGGCATAGCATACCACCGAATGGCCCGATGGGTAGCTGTGGTCTTTTTTCTTCAGGCTGTACTTGTCCCAGCGGTCGACGGGATAGTAATCTTTGATATAATAACTCACATCGCTGTTGTCTCCCCAGAAGTCGTAGAACGGCCTGGGTCTGTCATACTTTTTTTTCAAGTACTCGTTAGCGTTGTAGACATCCTCCATGAACTTGACGACCATGCCCAGCTCATGCGCCGTCAGCTTGTAAATAGAATCGTAGCATTTGCAGTCGGCGAAATAACGCAGCATCGTGTTTACGCTGCACTCATCGTCGTCTTGCCATGCCTGCTCGGTTCGCTCTTTGCACAGCTTGCGGGTTTCGTTGTCAATGTTGTTGAAGATTTTGATTTGATTATCGTCGAAAGTGGCGATTTTGCGAATGGCATACGCCACGGCAAAATAATCCTCGTCGAGCATAAACTTATCGGTCTCGCTCTTGGGATAATCTCCAACCGCCCTTGAGATACTCGCATAGTCGGGTGGTGGCTCATGCAGGTACTGTGCCCTCACGGGCCCCGTGGCCGCCGCCGCTATCGCCAGCAGCGCCACAAAACTCATTAAGATCTTTCTCATGATGTTTTAAAATTTAGGTTATACATAATGTTGATTAAAAAATTGTTTCTATCCTTTCGTTGCTATTCGTTTTCTCTTGGGTAGTTAAGTAGGTAAGTAGTTTTTCACGTTATTTGTTTTATTTCAGCGGTGTTCAAAGCCTTAAAAGGCAGATCGCTTCGCTCGCCCTTCGGGCAGTAGTTAAGACAAATGCACCAGTCGCGATTGTCTGCCGAAGCTATTGTCTTAACTACTTAACTACTGTCTCCTTAACTACTTGTTGTTTGCGACAAAACAGAAGCCGCCGCCCCCCTCAGGGGGCGCGCGGCAGATTTCTTTCCGGAAAAAAAAGGTGCGGTGGGGGGCTACCGCTTCTTGCCTTTGCCGAAGAGGTCGGCATGGGTGCCCGTGCGGTAGAGTGAGAGTAATCTGATTTCGGTATCCTTCTCGTAGATGAGCAGCCAGTCGGGCTCGATGTGGCACTCCCAGTAGGTGGGTTCTATTTATTCACTTTTTGGTCATCCAAACAGACAGAACCCATTAATCTGCCAGACAACCGTTGTTTAACATTCGGTTTACGGGTGCAAAGATACAACTATTTTTTCATTTGACAATGAACTTTTTGCCATAATTTTGCGGGGGGGGGTAATTGTTTGATATTCTGTTTATTGTATTGTGATTAAATTTGATTGGTATTTTACGATTTGCACCAGTCGGCACATATTGTAGACGAGGTTTGTCAATGCGATGTTGGCTTTTGCCCTTATCATTCCGACCCCTCTGAATATCAGGCCGCCCATCGTCTGCTCCATGAATCCGAAGACATGTTCCACACGGCTGCGCACCTTCGACTTCTGCCGGTTGCGTTCCTTCTGCTTCTCCGTCAGGGGATGGCCTCTCCGGCCTTTCTCGCAGATGATTGGCGTCATGTGTTTCGCTTTCACGATTTTTTCCATCCCTGTATATCCGGCATCAAGCCATGCTGGTTCCCCATAGGCTTCCTTGGGCGGCTCCGTCAGCACAAGCTCCGTCTCCTTGGAGTCGTGACGGCTGGCGGCGCACACCGTGTAGTTGCGTATGAGCTTGGTCTTGTTGCATACCTCCACGTTGTCCTTGTACCCGTAGAACCGTTCCCCGCGTTTCTTCACCCATCGGGCGTCGATGTCCTTGTGGCACTTCTTGTGGGGGTTGT
>JAFSLX010000018.1 GCA_017448185.1 Bacteroidales bacterium | reverse complement strand
GTTCAGTCGTTGTTCAGTGTTTGACTGAACAACGACTGAACAACGACTGAACATCGGCTGAACAAAACACCCATCAAAAAACGCGAAAAAGAGGGTTGCGGACGCACCTTTGCACAGGCGGCCAAACAGGGAACACAATTTTTTACCGCACAAACAATAACTAATAATCAGCATCTTGCAACAAAAAACACAAAAATTTCGAAAAAATATTTTGCCATATCGGAAAATGTTCGTACTTTTGCACTCGCTTTTGAAAGGTAAAAGCACCCTGAAAAGGATGAATGGTCCGGTAGTTCAGTTTGGTTAGAATACATGCCTGTCACGCATGGGGTCGCGAGTTCGAGTCTCGTCCGGACCGCCAAACAAAAAGAAGTTCTCCACAAAGAGAACTTTTTTTTCACCCCAAAGGTTAACCTATAACCGTCAACCTTTAACCATTACGCAGGGGCTGCTTGGTTTTGACAGCAGGGATAATGGGTTTGTAAGCATGCAGGCTGACGCGCCAGAAGCCTTGACCACAGACGCAAAACAATAATTGGCGAAAACAACTACGCTCTCGCTGCCTAACCGAAGAACAGTAAGTTCGGCTTAATTCCTGCGCAAGGCGCAGGAACGGGACATCTCCCAGCCGCCCCGACCGTCGGCTGCTGACCCGGAGGTGCTCATAAAGACGGGATAGCCGGCACGACGTCTCTACCTGCCGGCGAAACTTTAGAGACTACGGGTGGCCTTGGGTGCCGATGTCCGGAGCCGCCCCGACAACCAACCACCGGATAAGCATGTAGAAAGCACATCTGTTAACTGTTTGGACGGCGGTTCGACTCCGCCCAGCTCCACTCGGAGAACGAACTTCTCCCAAAGAAGACACTGATAATCAAAAAGATTATCAGTGTCTTTCTTTACATTTATGCAGCGGACTGTGCAGAAAGTAGCCCTTGCTCACTTTTTTTATAAATATTTTGCGGAAAATTTGTATCTTTGCAACACAAGACGACGAGGCTATGAGACCGCATAACACACATAACACGCTGATTATCACCTCCCCGAAACAAAATCTATAGCGGGGCCATTCTCTCTTCCCTATTCTGTCGCAACCACCCTGCTGCCAGCTTGGCGGCGGGGCGCGGCTTTTGTTTTGCAGCATAATTAATTCAATCACTATTAAATAAATCCTTATCGATTATGGAAAAACAAACAAAGAAAGTGTACGAGGCTCCTGACCTGACCGTGGTGAGCTTCAAGGCTGAAAAGGGCTACGCCGCCAGCGGCGATCCACTCGCTGCCTTCGGTTTATGGGACGGCAACCCCAGCAGCGACGCCGGATCACCTGCCATGGATGACTACGAAGTGGAAACAAACAGTGAAAATGGCGGTTATTGGCAATGGTAAAACTTTAAACACTATGAAAGCAATGAAAAGTATAATGAGATTTTTCAGCATAGCCACCCTCGCGGCTGCAATGGCAACCATGGTTGGTTGCGCCAAAGAGGAAACGAACAACACTGACGGCCAGACCTTCACCACCACCGTGCAACTGCCGGATGGCGGCAGCAAGGCCATTAGCGAGAACGGCGAAAAGACCTTCGCCGTGGGCGATAGGATAAAACTGACGGTTTGGGAAACACCTTGGCCGGTATATATTAGCGAGCCACTTACTGCCCTCAACATCAGCAATGACGGCAAGGCAGCTGAATTCACCTTCAATTTTGCCTCGGCTCCCACGTTCCCTTTGGGCAGCGACGTAGAGACCACTTACCCCGCCAATTACCAAGGTATAGACTTGCAAGAACTTGGCACATTGCAAAGTCTGCCGGCATATGACTACACCACAGGCCTTTCAACAATCACTACCGAAGGGCAATTGCCCACCTACACCAAGCTTGAGAACCAGTACGCAATCCTCAAACTTAAGATTTTGAACAGCGCCAACACCGACATCACCTCCTTCATAAACGATCTCTACATCAACATCAACGGTCAAGACATCGAAGTCACTCGCGGTGCCGGTAATTATGGTACTGATCCCTTCTATACGCATTTCGCAGATGATACTCTCATCTATGTGGTCGTTCCCCCCATCGCCAATGGTGACATCGTGTTCACGGCCAGAATTGACGGTACCGGCTATACCTGCATCCGCACCAAGACCGTCAAAAACAAGACCCTTGAAAAAGGACACATGTACCCCGTCGAACTTACTATGGGTGAGGCCACCGTCACCTGGAACACGGCGATTATCGATGGAACCGCAGGTGCTGGCAATGGAATAAATACACAGATATTTCCGGGAAGTTCAGCATATCAGGGGGCATCCTTGGGCGGCATCCAATTGAATACAACATCCTTTGCAGACTGGGTCAATGGAGTAATTTCCGATGGAGGGCGAGATGGTTCTATATTCTTCAAGTCAGGATATGGAAATATAAAACAAATTGTAATGACTGGTTTCACCATGAATAGTGGCGAGCTAATCTCAGGATGGGAACAAAGTGGAACAACCTTTACTTGGACACAGGATCCGTTGTTAGAATCGTCAAATAGAGTATATCTAGTGAACGGCAATTCGCTTACTCTCACCGCTGGCTCCAGCGCACAGATAGTCTTCACCGTGGAGTAATATTGATTAAGCAGCATATCAAACTCTGAAAAAGAGGGTGCCGCATGGATAGTTTTTGCGGCACCTTCTTTTTTTTGTCGCCCCAAGCACGAAGATTGAAAAAAAGTAGTACTTTTGCATTTCGAAAAGCAGCACCGGAATGTGCTGCACGAACGACGCCAGAGACTAAACAAAGTATACGATATGAATAAAGTAATTTTAATCACGGGAGCCAGCAGCGGCATCGGATTCGACGCTGCACGCACATTGGAACGCCAGGGCCACCGCGTCTATGCCGCCGCCCGTCGCACCGAGCTGATGGAACCGCTGCGCGCCGACGGAGTGGAGATTATGAAGATGGACGTGACCGACAAAGCCTCGATGGCGGCAGGGGTGGAACAGCTGCTGGCCAAAGAGGGGCGCATCGATGTGCTCGTCAACAACGCAGGCTACGGCTACTTCGGCGCCATCGAGAACGTCAGCGATGCCGAGGCACGTCGCCAGATGGAGGTGAACGTATTCGGACTGGCCGAAATGACCCGTCTGGTGCTGCCGACCATGCGCCGACAAGGGTCGGGCCGCATCGTCAACACGGCCTCGATTGTCGGCAAGATAGTACTGCCGTTCGGCGGATGGTATCATGTGTCGAAATATTCGGTCGAAGCCCTGAGCGACGCCCTACGCATGGAGGTGAAGCCCTTCGGCATCGACGTGGCGATTATCGAACCGGGCGGCATCAAGACCGACTGGGGCATTATTGCCGCACAGCACCTGACCGAATCGTCGCGTGGCACTGCCTATGAGGCCGCCGCCATGCCCGAGGCCAAGCTGCTGGACACGGCCTACCGGAGCAACCTGCTGTCGAAGCCGTCGGTGGTCACACGGGCCATCTGCCGTGCCGTAAACAGCCGCCATCCTCGGGCACGCTACAGAATAGGACGTTTCTCGTTCACCGGTGTCGCCACCCACAGCCTGCTTCCGGCCCGTTGGTGGGATGCATTGATGAGGCGTTTTATGAAAATCAAACTGGGTTAAAAAGCACGCAAAAATCGATTTTACAATCGGTCGGTTCCATTTTTTCAGCACAGGATAATGGAACCGACTAATTTTTTTTGTCACTGATTTACTGCAACAAACACGTATAATTACGTTAAATTTTTTTGTAGAATAAAAATTATTCCTATTTTTGTATTCCGTATTTTTTGTTTTAACATATATATTAAATTATCATTTTATGAAATACGGGTTCGATAACGAAAAGTATCTGCGGATACAGTCCGAACACATCAAGGAGCGCATCTCCAAGTTCGGAAACAAACTCTATCTTGAATTTGGAGGGAAACTCTTCGACGACTACCACGCTTCGCGTGTGCTGCCGGGCTTTGAACCTGACAGTAAGTTGAAGATGTTGACCCAACTGAAGGACGATGCCGAAATCGTCATTGTTATTAGTGCCGTTGACATTGAGAAAAACAAGAAGCGCGGCGACCTCGGCATCACCTACGACGAGGATGTGTTGCGCCTGCGCGAGGCCTTCATGGAGCGTGGCTTCATGGTGAGCGGCGTCGTCATCACCCACTATAGCGGCCAGGCCAGCGCCACCGCCTACCACGAGCGCCTCGAGCGCATAGGCATCAAGGCCTATTATCATTATATGATTGAGGGCTACCCCACCAACGTGGAGCTCATCGACAGCGACGAGGGATTTGGCAAGAACGACTATGTCGAGACCACGCGCCCGCTGGTGGTCATCACCGCCCCGGGTCCCGGCAGCGGCAAGATGGCCGTATGCCTCAGCCAGCTCTATCAGGAGAACAAGCGTGGCATCAAGGCCGGATACGCCAAGTTCGAGACCTTCCCCATCTGGAGCATCCCGCTGAAGCACCCCGTCAACATTGCCTACGAGGCCGCCACCGCCGACCTCAACGACGTCAACATGATCGACCCCTTCCACCTTGAAGCCTATGGCAAGACCGCCGTCAACTACAACCGCGACATCGAGATATTCCCTGTGCTGAATGCCATCTTCGACGGCATCTACGGCGAGAACCCCTATAAGTCGCCCACCGACATGGGTGTCAACATGGCGGGCTTCTGCATCTGCGACGACGAGGTCTGCTGCCAAGCCTCCAAGGACGAGATTATCCGCCGCTACTACACCGCCCTCTGCAACTACGCTGACGGCAAAGCCACCGACAGCGAAATCAACAAGATAGCCTTGCTCATGAAGCAGGCCAAGATCAGCACTGACGACCGCCGCACCACCGTGGCAGCCAAAGAGCGCCGCGACAAGGAAGGTGTGCCCGCCGCCGCCATCGAACTATCCGACGGCACCATCATCACCGCCCATAGCGGCGAATTGCTCGGTGCCTGCGCTGCCCTGCTGCTCAACGCCCTCAAGCACCTTGCCGGTATCGATCACAGCGTCAAGCTCATCTCGCAGAAAATGATAGAGCCCATCCAGCACACCAAGGTCAGCTTGCTGCATGGCAGCAACCCGCGCCTGCACACCGACGAGGTGCTGGTCACACTCTCCATCCTCAGCCTGCTGGACGACAACTGCCGCCGCGCCCTCGACTGCCTGCCCATGCTCGACGGCTGCCAGATGCACACCACCGTCATGACCAGCGAAGTGGACCGCAAGATCTTCAAGAAACTCGGCGTCGGCCTCACCTCGGAGCCTATCCGCAAGGACTGACCCCAAAAAGGATAATCCCAACAGAACCGCCGCCAAACAGGTGGCGGTTTTTGTTTGGCGCGGGAGTAATAAAAACGCGGCGGAATCGTTATTTATGGCAGAATGTTTAATTAAAATTCCACAGATATGGAAATAGCAATGCAAATCGACCAAATCTCCATCGTGTGGGCGGCCAACGCGGCGCATTACGAGTACCTCGACACGGTGCGCAAGCGCACGGAGGAGACACGGCTGGAGCACGACCTGTGGCACCGCGCCGTCGAGGAGTTCCGCGAGGCCTTCGAGAAGGAGGACAAGGCCTTCAAGCAGTACCGCGCCAGCGACCACACCTCCGCCCTCCAGAAGGCCGACGAGGAGCGCGACAAGCTCTACGCCTCGCTGCGCGACACCATCAAGGCCTACGCCAAGTTCCCCATCGCCGAGACCGCACAGCACGCCGAGCCGCTGCTGAAGGTCATCAAGAACCACAAAATCACCACCCGCGAGAACTTTTTAATGGTTTAGAACATGAAGAAAGCATTGATGATATATGCGGCTCTTAGCGTGTTTGTCTCAACAATTTCGGCGCAGGACACGCTCACTGTGGCGCAGATGCAGGAGGACTTCAATTATATGATAGAGCAATATGAGCGCATCCACCCAAACCCGATGTGGTCGCTCGGCGAGGAGCGGTACAACGAGTTGAAGCAACAGACGCTGGCGCAGCTCGACCGTCAGATGCCGCTGCTTGACTTCTGGCGCATCATTGCCCGATGGAATCAGCACTTCGACGGACACACGCAGTTGGCCTGGCCGGCAAAGCAATCGTCGGGCGCATCGGGAAACGTGACCCCTTTCCCTCCAAAGAGCGTAGTCCAGTACCGCGACCGAAAACTCTTCTTCGGTGACTATGTCGGCATGCCCGACAGTCTGAGGGGATGCGAGATTGTGGCCGTCAACGGACATCTGTCGGCGGAGGTCATCGAGGCCATCCTCCCTTACGTCAGCCATGAAAGCGAGGCCTTCATCAACACCACGATGCTGCAAAGCCTGAACTATTACTACGATGTTCTCTTCGGCAGCGAGGCACTGGTGACGCTCCGCTGCCGTACCGCAAGTGGTGAGAAGACCGTCTCACTTGACAGAAGTGCCATAACCGCGTTGTTCCAGCGGATTGTCGACCGCCGGAGCCCGCGCAACCTCCCGTGGCGTTTCTACATCTTCCCCGAACAGGGCATCGCGCTGCTGGAGTTCAACAAGTGCCGTCCCGACGAGCTGCTCGAACAGTTCGACTCGGAGGTGGGCACCTTCATCGACTCAGTCAACCGTCTCGGCATCCGACACCTCTTTGTCGACCTTTCGCAGAACCAAGGCGGCAACGACATGTTCTGCTACCGCTTCCTGCGGCATATCGCGACGATACCCGATACCGTAGTGCTATTCGATTACGCCTCAACCGAACACGGCACCGCAGAGCCAGTCGAAGACCGCTACATTATGACGTTCCGACCCAAAGAGCCGCAATACAGCGGACGGCTGTATTTCATCCAGTCGCAGTTCACCTATTCCGCCGCCGTCATCCTGGCCAACCTCGCCAAGCAATACGGCTTCGGCACCCTCATCGGCGAGGAGACCGGCGGCCTCACCACCACCTACATCCGTCTCAACCAGCGCAAACTGCCCAACTCCGGCCTGACGTTCTACTGCTCCGACAAGCAAAACCGCTACCTCGGCACCACCGGCCCCCGAGGAGTGCTGCCCGACATCCCATTGGAAATCGGTTACAAGTACCTCTTCCGCAGCTTCACCGCCGAGGAACTACAGCAAATGATAGAAATGTCTAACTCAAAAAGATAAGCAACAATGAAGAAAACATTGATGGTATGCGCGGCGATGTTCACGCTCGCCGCCATGACCGCTTGCAAGAGCGGAACGAGAGAGAAGGCTGCGGCCGAGCCTCCATTTGCGGACACCATCCCCATCTGTTTTGAAACCGATTGGGGGCACACAGGTGCTGGCGGAATATTCTGTAGTGTCGAAATAAATGGGGTGAAGGTTGACACCGTTCTTGTTGACAATGGTTGCTACCGCTCTGACATCGACCCCGATTTGGCCGCAAAACTGGATTTCACTTATAGGGTTTATCGAACCGACACACTGCGGGCTAAACGTGGCTCAGAGGAATTAGCGGACATCGCGCGTTATAGCGTGGTGACGGACAGCCTTTGTTATAAAATCGGGCATACATCATTTCGACTGGATACATTAGACATCAACAAATGGGCCGCACTGATGTACAGCATGCCCTCTTTGGGTGCAACAATAGGTCGTGATGTCTTTGAAAAATATGTCGTGGAGATTGACCTCCAGCGGCATTTTATGGTCTTGAGCAATCATCTCCCAGCATCGATAGGCCAATATAAGGCAATCCCTATGGAATTTACTAATCAGCAAGGCGTCCCTCGATTCAGGTGTGTCCAGACCGATGGGTTCAGGCTAAAAGACGGGGCACCCTGCACAGCACGGGTGTTCCTGGATTTGGGGAATGCGGCTGGAACAGCTTTCGATTCTGCTTTTTTGAATCGTGTTGACCAGCATTTTAGCCAAATAGACACCAGTTCACTTGCATGGCTGATTCTTTCATATATTGGTTCCGCCGTCGACAGCATGAATTTCCCAATTGAACTCATGGATGACAACCACCGTGTTGTGGCGAAAACACCAGGGAGTATGATGGATTTGTCCTTTTTAAATTCCGACATTCTTCTCGGCACAGACTTCTTCCGCCACTTCAACGTCATTTTCGACTACAAGAACAATATGCTATATCTGAAGCACAACTAATGAGGGCGTGACTCAACTGCAATAAGAAAGCCGAGACCACCAGCTGGCCTCGGCTTTCGTCGTTTTAGTGTGTCGATGCAGGTTTACATCTCCGAGAGTTTCTTGTAACCCTCGTAGCGCAGTTTGGCGTTGCGCTCGGTGGCGACGAAGAGTTCTTCGGCCTCCTGGGGGAAGGTCTTCATCAGGGAGTTGTAGCGGACCTCGCCCATGATGAAGTCGCGGAACTTGCGCAAAAAAAAAGAGCATTCCAAATTGGAATGCTCTTATAAAAGATGGGCGGCGACTTACTTTTCCACAAACAAGTGCAGTATCATCAGCGAGGGCGGGCTTAACTTCTCTGTTCGGAATGGGAAGAGGTGAACACCGTCTCTATAACCACCCAAATAACGGGTTTGACATCGGAATCAAG
>JAFSLX010000017.1 GCA_017448185.1 Bacteroidales bacterium | reverse complement strand
GTTGTTCAGTGTTTGACTGAACAACGACTGAACAACGACTGAACAACAAGCGGACAAGAGGCGTAGCGGTCTCATTCCAGCACATGAAAATCAACGCATTATGTTATACTTGGAAAATATTTCTCCGTATGTCGAAAAAAAGTTGTACTTTTGCAATCGCTTTAAAGCAAAAAATTGATCAATATTAATCCTAAAACAAAAAGAAAAATGGCTTACAAAATCACTGACATCTGTGTTGCTTGCGGCACCTGCATCGATGAGTGCCCCGTCGGAGCTATCAGCGAAGGCGACATCTACAAGATTGACGAGAACGCTTGCGTTAGCTGCGGTACCTGCGCTGGCGCTTGCCCCACCGGTGCTATCCAGGAGGGTTAATCGCACACAGAGTTTGTAGAAAACAGAGAAAGGCTGCCAAATGGCGGCCTTTTTTTATTGCGGTTTCAGGCGAGGGTGTCGGCAATCTTGTCAACATTCATGCTGCGTGCCGATGCGTCGAAGATATCCTTGTAGAGGCCACCCTGCCGATAGACCTCGGA
This sequence comes from Bacteroidales bacterium, assembly GCA_017448185.1. GTDB lineage: Bacteria > Bacteroidota > Bacteroidia > Bacteroidales > P3 > Colimorpha. The sequence continues at coordinate 4,538 of JAFSLX010000017.1, read as the reverse complement.
GGGCGTTCCACTTTGGACAACATGACCAGTGTCAAGCACATAGAGCATATCGCTGTCGATAATCTGACCAATGTTATGGCTGATGACTATCACCGTGCGCCCCTGCTTGATGGCATCGATGGAGTTTTTGATTTGCTCGGTGGCGATGGCGTCGAGGCTGGCGGTGGGTTCGTCGAGGAAGATAATCGGCGGATTCTTGAGGAACATACGCGCAATGGCGATGCGCTGCTGCTGCCCTCCACTCAGCTGGAGGGCGTTGCTGGCAAAGCCTTCGGGCAGAGCCATCACCTGGTCGTAGATGTACGCCTTGCGGGCCGCTTCGACCACCTCGTCAAAAGAGGCATCGGGCCTGCCATAGCGGATATTCTCCTCGATAGTGCCGCTGAAAATGTGGTTTTTCTGGAGAACAAGGCCAATATTGTCGCGCAGTGCCTCGGTGTTCCACTGGGAAAGAGGCACACCGTCGAGGGTGATGGTGCCACTGTCGGGAGCATAAAACTTGTCGAGCAGATTGACGATGGTACTCTTGCCGGCACCGCTGAGGCCGACGAGGGCAGTGGTACGGCCGGGAAGGATGGTCATCGACAGGTCGCGGATGGCGTGAGTGCCTGAAGGATAGGTAAAGTCGACATTCCGCAGTTCGAATCGGCCCTCGATGCGCTGACCCTGAGTCACTTTCCATTCGCCACTCTTCTCCACCTCCTGCTCGGCATTGATGATGCCAAAAAAACCTTCGGCATAGACCAGCGCATCGTTGAGGTCGTCGTAGATGCGGTGCAATTGGCGTATGGGGGCACTCACGTTGCTGAATAAGAGGACATGGTACATTATCTTACCGATGGTCATGCCGGGATAGTCGATAAGCACGAGGTAGGCAGTCAAAATAATGATGAGCACAGTGCCAATTTGCTCGACAAAGGTCTTCAACCCCTCGAAGATGAACGAGATGCGACGGGTCTGCATCTGCTGGTCGGTGCTCTGTTCCTGCAGGGCGGCTTGCTTGGCGGCCTCGACACGTTCACGGTTGAACGACTTGATGACCCCCATGCTCTCGATGATATTCATTATGCCGTGGTTGAGCTGCTGATGGGTGCCGAAAACACGGTGGCGCCAGCCGCGCATGCGATGTCCTTGCACCGTGGTAATCCAGAAATAGACAGGGATGATGGCCAACGCCACCAAGCCCACATAGACATTGGCGGCAAACATCAGCACCAAAGCCAGCACAGCACTGGTAAAGAGAGGCAGGATATCGATAAAGAAATTCTTCACCGTATTGCTGAGGCTCATAATGCCACGGTCGATACGGGTCTGGAGTTTGCCGGGCTCATTGCCGTCGGCACTGAAATAAGCCATACGGAAAGTCAAAATACGGTCTACCACACGAAGCGACAGGTCTCGGCTCACATTGATGCGAATCTTCTCGCCAAAATAGCGCTGACCGAAAGTGATAACAGCCGCCAGAACCTCTTTGCCGAGCAGCACCAAACTAACAATCAATAGTATGCGCGCAGCATCGCTCCATTGGAAACCCTCTTCAAGGTGGAGAAGGTCATTGATGGCATCGACCGCCCGGTCGAGCACCACGGCATTCACCTGCGCCATGAGCGAGCCCACAAAAGTCAGCGCCAGCGTAGCAACCAGCAGCCATTGGTAAGGCAACACATACGGCAGCAGGCTTTTCAGCAATCCGCCGATACCCATTTTCGATTCAGTTTCTTTTTCCATAATACAACTGCAAAAGTACACATTTTTTACGACATGTACTTTTTTTTCGTAAATTTGCATTTTGTATGAAACGGCTGATCATTTTACCCATACTACTGATTTACGGCCTATTGCCAGCCCAACAACTGCTGCCGGGCGACCTGCTTTTCTATGTGGACATGGACGGCATGGGAGCCGCTGTGAGTGCCACGACAGGACAATACACACACGTGGCGCTGGTAGAGCGTGTCGGTGACACCGTTTGGATTATAGATGCCACACAACGCTACGGCGTAAGCCGACGACCGGAAAACATCACAAGGCCTTATCCGGATGTCTATCGGCTCACCATCCCTTTCGACACCGCATCCGCCATTACCCGCGCCCATGCCCTACTTGGCTTGCCTTACGACAACGCCTTCCTACCCGACAACAATGCCTATTACTGCTCGGAGCTGATTCAAACTGTGTTCGATACACTTTTCCCATCACAGCCCATGAACTGGCGCGATGCCGACGGCAACATTCCCGAATATTGGATTAAGCATTTTGAGAAACTCGGCATACCCGTACCCGAAGGTGTGCCTGGAACCAACCCAACCGACCTCTCCCAGTCGCCGCTACTGCGGAAACTGTAAAAAAAGAGCCCCTATGAACGGAGGCTCTTCTATAATTTGTGACTTTACATATCTCAGTAATTGTCGTGCGGCATCTGCCTATAGTCATCGAAGAGCCGCAGGCAGGCTTCGCGGTCTATCTCGGTGAGGTAGTCGCCCAGTCGGTCGCGGCCTTTGAAAAGGTCATTGAATTTGCCATCGCGGAAACCGATGATGGCATTATCTTCGATAGTACACCCATAGTATATCTTACTGATATTGGCCCACAGGCATGCGCAGAGGCACATGTGGCACGGCTCGCCAGTAGTATAGATATCACACCCCGCAAGGTCGTAAGTGCCCAGCCGATGGCAGGCATCGCGTATAGCCTCCACTTCGCCGTGGGCGGTGGGGTCGTTCTTGCCGAGCACGCGGTTGTGGCCGAAACCCACGGCCTTGCCGTCCTTCACCACCACCGACCCGAAGGGGCCGCCGTCGCGGTGCACGATGCCCGTCCTGGCCTCGTCTATGGCCAGTTGCATAAATTTGTTATTGGCCTGGCACATAGGCTTATTGGTTTGCATATTGCTGCACCTCGTCGTGGAAGAACTCCAGCTGCACGCCTGCCTGGCGGAACAGCTCCTCGCTCTCGGCACCGGCGTGATATTTGCGTTCGCACACCACACGCTTGATGCCGCAATTGATAATCAGCATGGCACAGGTGCGGCAGGGAGTCATACGGCAGTATAGCGTGGCACCGTCGAGTGCAATGCCGCGACGGGCCGCCTGGCAGATGGCATTCTGCTCGGCATGCACAGTGCGCACACAATGGGTCGAGATATGACCGTCGGCATCGATGGTCTGGCGAAACAGGTGTCCCACCTCGTCGCAATGCGGCAGGCCGGCGGGCGAGCCCACATAGCCCGTCACAAGCAACTGACGGTCCTTGACGATGACGCAGCCCGAGCGGCCGCGGTCGCAGGTGGCGCGGCGGGCGGCTGCATTGGCCAATTCCATGAAATACTCATCCCACGAAGGGCGGCGGTAGGTAATCTGCTGCAACACCTCCTCCACCTGCCGGTTGAGGTCGTCGATGGTGCCCCCGTTGTCGAAACGGAAATCGGCCTCGCTGATGCAGTAGCGGAGGTTTTGCTTGTTCGGGTCGTCGTTGACCATCTCGCGTTGCTCATTGCTGAGGAAAGTCTCGTAGTCGATATGGTCGGTCTCGCTTCCGCGCAGCACAGCACGTTCGTAGCGCACCTTGGGGTCGGCATCGACAGCAAAGAGGTAGAAACTGGGCTTGCCACGCAGGGCCTGCACCTCACCGGGCGTGCGCACGCTCTCGATAATGCAGTTGCAGCCCGAAGCGGAAGCCTTCTCGTACAGCTGCTCCACAATCCACGACGGCGAATGCTGGGCGCGCAGGTCGTTGCCGACAGCCGTCATCGTGTCGCGGTTCACATCCAATCCGCGACGGTTGATTTCCTCCGTGATAAAAGCCCTGACACTGTAGTGCCGAAAGCCCTTGTTCTTGACCAGATAGTCGACAATGGTGCCCTTGCCGGCCCCCAACGTCCCAGTGATGCCTATGGTAATCATACTTTGTACTTAAATTCGAGCTTCGACAGCTCCTCGTTGGCTTTGACGATTTTCTTCTTGAGGCCCGATTTATAGGCAACGAGTTTCTGCATCAGTACGTCGTCGCCGAGGGCCATCATCTGCATGGCGAGGATAGCGGCATTCTGCGCACCATTGATGGCTACGGTGGCCACGGGTATTCCCGGAGGCATCTGCATGATGGCGAAGGTGGCATCGAGGCCCTCGAGACACGAGCCTTTGATGGGCACACCGATGACGGGCAGCGGCGTCTCGGCGGCAATGACGCCCGGCAGGGCGGCTGCCATACCGGCACCGGCAATGATAACCTTGATGCCGCGGCCGGCGGCACCACGGGCAAACTCGCTCACCTCGGCAGGTGTGCGGTGGGCGGAGAGGGCATTGACTTCGAAAGGAATCTCCATCTCCTCGAAAAACTGGCAGGCTTTCTCCATGACCGGAAGGTCGGAGGTCGAACCCATGATAATACTGACAACAGGTTTCATATTGACTTGTTACTTATATTTTATCCAATAACGCATCCCCTACCCTTTTTATTGTATACCCCTGCATTATCATCGTCCGTTGTTCTGCCGTTGTTCAGTCGTTGTTCAGTCAAACACTGAACAACGACTGAAC
>JAFSLX010000016.1 GCA_017448185.1 Bacteroidales bacterium | reverse complement strand
GAATATTTCGTATATTTGCAGTAGTGAAAATGATGAGTGATGTTTGTTATTGACTTAGAATCAGCATAATAAATAATAGCCAAGCATGAAAAAGTATTTATTCCCCCTTGTGATGCTTTCCGCTCTGCTGCCCTGCACGGCACAGGACACCGTGAAGTGGGACGACCCGTGGTACCTTTTCAACCAGAAACCGATACATGCCTGGGAGCCAATCCTTTCGGGATTTATAGATTGTAGTAGCGAATACAGTGACTCTTCGCAATTAGATTCAGGTGTTAAGTTTATTTTTTCGCAAGAGTATGCCATTGCAAAAAGTTTTTCCGTGTACGGAGTGGCAGCAACCGCCTGCTATGGAATGGGGCAACCTCCGATAGCCTATCTCTATGAAAAGGACGAAAATGGGGTGAAGACCCTGATTGACTCTGTTGTTTATTCCGTCATCAGCGCAAAGGATTGCAATTTTTTGTATGAGAGCTATTACCATTTTTTTGACAACAACTATGAGCATCCTTTACCAACCCCAAGACTAAAGATAGTCCCTTGTATGGAGTTTTATTTTGACACACCCAAGAATGTGGATAATACGATTATCGTCGAAATCTTAATGGACAATACCAATGTTACCACAATGTATGGAAATGGTGTAATGTATTCTGTTATTGACCAATCATTTGAAAGTTCAGTAAATGGTCTTTTTTTCGACCTTATGGGAAATTGTTATGAAACTATGGCAAACAACCATGATAGGCATGGAGTTATTTTTCCCATAGTGGAGCTGAGGTGCCGGGGCGAGGTGCCGGTGGCACAAGTGGAGGAGAAAGGCAACGGGTGGGCAATAGTGTCGTGGTCGCCGGACTATGTGGAGGAGGACTATATGGTGGGCGTGGGACGCTACGGCACGGAACCGGCGGACAGCCTGACGTTCATGGTGCCGCGGGGCGACACGTCGTTCACTATCACGGGTTTGGAGAATGGCTACCCGTACGGGGTGTGGGTGAAGAGAGGGTGCCGCTATGCCCCGGGCGGATACGACACGGTGGTGTGGGGCGAGTGGGGTCGGTATGCGAGCCTCTACCTGCCGCCCGACACTACGGGCATCCTCGCTGCCGACGAGAGCGGCGAGCTGAAGGTGTACCCCAACCCGGCGCACGGGGTGCTGACGGTTGATTTGAGCGAGGTGAACGATGCCGTTGCTGAGCTGACGCTCAGCGACCTCGGCGGCCGCGAGGTGCTGAGGACGAAGGCGGAGCGTCCGCTGACGAAGGTGGACGTGAGCGCGTTGCCTGCGGGTCTCTATCTGTTGCAGGCCGCATCGCCAGGCAAGGTGTACCGTCGCCGTGTGGCGGTGGAGTGAGGGTTCAAGAGGTTGTGAAATACATTTTTTTCGCAGTTTTAAAAAAAGTGCGTATCTTTGCATATTAAAATTTGTTAAATTATGAGTTTGAAAATTGTTGTACTTGCGAAGCAAGTGCCTGATACAAGAAATGTTGGCAAGGATGCCATGACGGCGGAGGGGACGGTGAACCGTGCCGCACTACCCGCCATTTTCAACCCCGAAGACCTGAATGCGCTGGAGCAAGCGCTCCGCATCAAGGAACAGAATCCCGGCACGACTGTGGGTCTGTTGACCATGGGTCCGCCGCGTGCCGGCGAGATTATCCGCGAGGGTCTGTACCGCGGTGCCGATACTGGTTGGCTGCTGACCGACCGCTTGTTTGCCGGTGCCGACACGCTGGCCACAAGTTATGCTTTGGCCACGGCTATCAAGAAGATAGGCGATGTCGACTTGGTGATTGGTGGCCGACAGGCCATCGATGGCGATACTGCCCAGGTGGGTCCCCAGGTGGCTCAGAAACTGGGGTTGAACCAGGTGACTTATGCCGAGGAAATCCTTAAGATAGAAAACGGCAAGGCCACCATACGTCGTATGATTGACGGTGGTGTTGAGGTGGTGGAGGCTCCGCTGCCCTTGGTGGTGACGGTGAACGGCAGCGCTGCCGAGTGCCGTCCGGCCAACGCTAAACTGGTGATGAAGTACAAGTATGCAGCCTGCCCGCTGGAAGTGGCTGAAGACGACAAACGCAAGGATTTGCGCAAGGAGCGTCCGTACCTGAACCTGACGCAGTGGAGTGTGGCCGACGTGGATGGTGACCCGCAGCAGTGTGGTATGAGCGGCAGTCCTACGAAGGTGAAAGAGGTGCAGAGCATCGCCTTCCAAGCCAAAGAGAGCAAGACCCTCACCGCCAAGGACGAGGATATCAACGGCTTGATTCAGGAATTGTTAAACGATAAGATTATAGGATAATGCGTTAAAGTGTTAATGCATTAAAGTGTAAATGTTGGAGAATATGAATAATGTTTTCGTATATATAGAGATTGAAGGGACTGAAGTCCGTGAGGTGAGCCAGGAGTTGCTGACCAAAGGCCGCAAGCTGGCCAATGAACTGGGTGTTGAGCTGCATGCCGTGGTTATCGGCACCGGTATCAAAGGCAAAGTCGAAGAGCAGGTGCTTCCCTACGGTGTCGACAAGCTGTTTGTCTTCGATGCCCCCGAGCTTTTCCCCTATACTTCGGCTCCGCACACCGACATTGTGGTGAACCTCTTCAAGGAGGAGCAGCCGCAGATTTGCCTGATGGGTGCCACTGTTATCGGTCGTGACCTTGGTCCGCGTGTGAGTTCGAGCCTTACCAGCGGATTGACGGCCGACTGCACACAGCTCGAAATCGGCCCCTTCGAGGACAAGAAGAGCGGCAAGGTGTATGACAACCTGCTGTACCAGATTCGTCCCGCTTTCGGTGGCAATATTGTGGCCACCATTGTCAACCCTGACCATCGTCCGCAGATGGCCACGGTGCGCAGCGGCGTTATGCAGAAAGCCGTTTATGAAGGCAGCTGCAAGAAAGAGGTGGTCTATCCCGAAGTGAACAAGTACGTCTCGCCCGAGGCTTTTGTGGTGAAAGTGCTCGACCACCATGTTGAGGCCGCCAAGCATAACCTGAAGGGTGCTCCCATCGTGGTGGCCGGTGGCTATGGCGTGGGCAGCAAAGAGGGCTTCGACAGCCTGTTCGAGCTGGCCAAGGTGCTTCACGGCGAGGTGGGTGGCAGCCGTGCCGCCGTCGATGCCGGATGGATCGACAACGACCGCCAGATTGGTCAGACGGGCGTCACCGTGCACCCTAAGGTGTATATCGCCTGTGGCATCAGCGGTCAGATTCAGCACATTGCCGGTATGCAGGACAGCGGTATCATCATCAGCATCAACAGCGACCCCGAGGCCCCCATCAACAAGATTGCCGACTATGTGATTACCGGCACCGTCGAGGAAGTCGTCCCCAAACTGATCAAGTATTACCGTCAAAACAGTAAATAAACATGGCCAAGACTATGCAACAAATCGACCACGACGCGTGGGAAGAGGGTTATGGCCGCGACAGCGGTGCTGTAAATCAAGAGCATAATAAGCTTGAATTGCAGGCCATGTATGAGGCTCTTGCCCGGCGTCAGGTTGAGGAGAAGGCCCAAGAGAAGTCTGATTTATCAACAAACAACAAAGAACAATAAGTTATGGCAAATTACTATACCGACCATCCTGAGATAGCCTACCATCTTGAGCACCCGCTGATGCGGCGCCTGGTGGAACTGAAAGAGAAAAATTATGCCGATGCCGCGGAACATGCCGATGCGCCGGTCGACGACGAGGACGCAATCGAGAACTACCGCCGTATTCTCGACATTACGGGAGATGTGGCTGCCAATACCATCGAGCCCAACTCGGAGAGCGTTGACCTTGAGGGACCGCATCTGGAGAATGGCCGCATGATCTACGCATCGAAGACCTTCGAGAATCTCGACGTAACCCGCAAGGCGGGCCTGTACGGAGTCTCGATGCCGCGCCGCTACGGCGGATTGAACCTGCCGAGTACGGTGTTCAGCATGATGAGCGAGGTGATAAGTGCCGCCGATGCCGGTTTCCAAAATATCTGGAGCCTGCAGAGTTGTATCGATACTCTTTATGAGTTCGGCTCTGACGAGCAGCGTGAGAAGTACATACCCCGCATCTGCAAAGGCGAGACGATGAGCATGGACCTTACCGAGCCCGATGCCGGTAGTGACTTGCAGCGTGTGATGCTGAAGGCCACCTTCGACGAGAAGGAGAACTGTTGGCGACTGAATGGTGTGAAGCGCTTCATTACCAATGGCGATTCGGATATTCACCTTGTCCTTGCCCGTTCGGAAGAGGGCACCAAAGATGGCCGAGGTCTGTCGATGTTCATCTATGACAAGCGCAACGGCGGCGTTGATGTGCGACACATCGAGCACAAGCTTGGTATCCATGGTTCGCCCACCTGCGAACTTACCTATAAGAACGCCAAGGCTGAGCTTTGCGGCGACCGCAAGCTGGGACTTATCAAGTACGTGATGGCCTTGATGAACGGTGCCCGTCTGGGTATTGCCGCCCAGAGCGTGGGTGTGGAACAGGAGGCCTACAACGAAGGTCTGGCCTATGCTCGCGAACGCGCCCAGTTCGGCGAGAAGATTATCAACTTCCCGGCTGTGTATGACATGCTGAGCCGCATGAAAGCCAAACTTGATGCCGGCCGCAGCTTGCTGTACCAGACCTCACGCTATGTGGACATCTACAAGAGCCTTGAGGACATCCAGCGCGACCGTAAACTGGAACCGGAGGAGCGTGCCGAGATGAAGCAGTTCTCGAAACTGGCCGATGCTTTTACTCCTTTGGCCAAGGGTATGAATTCGGAGTACGCCAGTCAGAACGCCTACGATGCCATCAGCATACACGGCGGTTCGGGGTTCATCATGGAGTACAAGAGCCAGCGTCTCTACCGCGATGCACGTATCTTCAGTATCTATGAGGGTACTACGCAGTTGCAGGTGGTGGCAGCCATCCGTTATGTGACCAATGGTACCTATCTGCAGGTTATAAAGGATATGATGCAGAGCGAAGTAAGCGAAGAGATGCGTCCGTTGAAGGCGCGTATCGCTCCGTTGGTCGACCTCTATGAACAGGCTGTCAATTATGTCAGGGAGCAGGGCAATCAGGATGTGCACGATTTTCTGGCCCGCCGACTCTATGACATGACCGCAGAAATCATCATGAGTTTGCTTATCATGGACGATGCTACTCGCGCTCCTGAACTCTTTGCCAAGAGTGCCAATGTCTATGTCCGTATGACCGAGGAAGATGTCTGCGCCAAGGCCTACTATGTGATGCACTTCACCGAGGCTGACCTTGTTAGCTTCCGTGCTGAATAATTGAATCAAAATATTTTACTGTTATGAAGGTAAGAGAACTTGTTGAGAAATTGAACCTCAAAGTGCTGAGCGGCGAGAACGGTCTTGACCGCGACATCGACGGTTGCTATGTGAGCGATCTGCTGAGCGATGTGATGGGCAATGCCGAGATGGGCAATGTCTGGGTGACACTGCAGACCCATAAGAACGTGATGGCCATCGCTTCGCTGAAGGAATTGGCCTGTGTCATTTTGGTCAAAGGTCTCACTGCCAGCGATGACACCGTCGAGCAGAGCAACGAGGAGGGTATTCCTTTCCTCAGCACCGATATGCAAACCTACGAGACTGTCGGCAAGATTTACCAATTGCTGAACTGAGGTCAGCGAACTTGTTGAGCAAATGCTTAGTCCGTTCAAGGCTGATTTGCATATTCATACGGTACTATCGCCGTGTGGCGACCTTGAGATGTCGCCCACGGCGATTGTCGACCGTGCACTTGAGCGTGGTCTGGATATGATTGCCATCAGCGACCATAACACTACGCGTCAGGTGAAGGTCACCCAGCGTGTCGGCAAGCAGAAAGGATTGTTTGTGCTGGGAGGAGTGGAAGTTACCTCGCAGGAAGAGGCTCATTGTCTTTGCTTCTTCGAGAATGACGAGCAGCTCGACCAGATGCAAGAATTCCTTGACACACATCTCCCACCAATCCCCAACGATGAGGATCGCTTCGGTTATCAGTTGATTGTCGATGAAAATGAGGAGATTGTGGGCGAGGAGGAGTACCACCTGCTCAATGCCATCGATGTGGACATTGACGGTATTTATGAGGAGGTGCATCGTATTGGTGGTTTGTTTGTCCCTGCACATGTCAATAAGGGTACCACCAGTTTGATGAGCCAGTTGGGCTTTATTCCTCCCGACTTGAAGGCCGACGGCCTTGAAATCAACAAATTCACTACCCGTGACGAGTTTGTCAAGAAGTTTGCATACCTCAAAAAGTTTGGTTTCATTACCGACAGCGATGCTCACTTCATCAACAATGTGGGTGACGTGTACAATGTCATCTATATGGAACACCGTTCGTTTGCTGAGTTTGCAATGGCTTTGCGCGGTGAGGCGGGCCGATACATCGATACTATGGCATTCCGAAACAAACCGTAGTGTATGAGGCATTTGTTGCTGATAGTTGTGTTGGCTTTCTCATTGCCGATAATGGGGCAAAGCAAGAATCAGGACGTGCTGAAACAGGCACCGCCACCAGGACAGTATTCATTCAAGTTTACGTCGCAGCATGGTGAAGCTTATTCGGTGTATGTTGACGGCAATCTGGTGAACCGAATACCGCAGAGCCAAGTGATGGTCAACAACGTGAGCGATAAGGAACATGAAGTGGTGGTAGTGCTGAAACGCCCGACTGAAAAGGCCGCTGTGCTTCGTTTGTTGCCGAAAGATGCTATAGTCATTGTCAACGTCAACTACGACGAACGTCTTGAGGAATTGTACCTCTACACACCGGCGCACAATCGTGCCGACAACACGCTCGAGAAGGAGAATCGCCGTTTGTTTAAAACTGTCAGCAAACAGCAAAACGCAGCGGAGTTACAGGTCGCCAATGCAAAAGACAGTGTGGCTCCTGTTTCGGAGGATATGTTGGCCGACATGGAGCGCAGGATGAAATCGCAGTCGTTCGACAGCGAACGTCTTTCGCTCGGTAAGGTGCTGGTAGCTTCGTCGGCACTTACGGCGGTACAAATTGGACGTCTCGCTGCAACCATCGATTTCTCAAACTCGCAGGTCGAATTCCTCAAGTACGCTTATTCCTATTGCATCGACAAGGTCAATTATTACGAAGCCCTCGATGTGCTGACTTTCAGCAGCGATAAAAAACGCGTGGTCGACTACATCGCCACGCTTGATTAATTATTCCTATTTTTTGTTTCTTAGAAGAAACCTACCTTTTTGGGTAGCATTTCCGCTTCGGCGCTCCAGCGCTGTGTTCCATTGTTGCTGAAACAGAGCACATCACCGTTGGCCACGTAGTTGCCGTCGGTGGTGACATAGATGTCGCCGTTTGTGGGGTCGATGCTGATGCTATAGGGGTTGCTGATGCTGATGTTGATGGAGGTCTTCGACAGGTCGGTGGCATTGATACGGAAGAACGTAGAGGGAGCGCTGTAGCTGCGGTTGAACCCGTAAATCATACCGTTGTGGGCAGCCATGCCAGTGACAGCCTGTTGCGTCTGGCTGACGTTGAGCGAGGCAGTGTTGATGACGGCACAGCCTGCGGGAATGTCTCCATAGTTGCCACTGTAGTTCACTGCCACATGGTTGTCGTCGATGGCTATCACCTGCTGGGGATTGGTACCGACGGTAACGGACTCAATCTGTTGCATCGTGATAGCATCGAACACATACACCTTGTCGTCGTACAGGTAGGTCTGGTTCTCGTCGCTTATCCACGAGCTGGCCACAAACACCTTGCCATTGGCCACGGCTACGCCTTCGGGCTGGTAGGTGCCAAGGGTACCGGTGGCTTTGACGGTGAAGTTGCCGTCAATCAGGTCGGCTGTATCGACACGCACCACCTCGCGGTTGGTATAGCAGCTAATGTAGAGACTGCCGTTGCTGGCGGCAATATAGCGCGGGTTGCGGTTGCCCATCGGGAGCATATTCGATTTGCCGCTTTTCAGGTCAATCACTTCGAGGGTGTTCGAGAAAGTAACGGTAACGTAGGCTTTCGATCCGTAGACCACCATGTCTTGAGCCACGTCGCCCAGCCCGCGGCCGTTCATTGTGGCAAACCAGTCGTTTTCAATCTTGCCCGATTGGTTTTCAATGAGCGAGATAGAGGCGTTGTTGCTGCCCCAGCTGCCTTCGTCAAGCACCATGGCATAGCCTTCGATCGAGGCAGCAGGTTTTTCCTTTTCTTTTTCGCAGGCCACAAATACTGTCAGCATTGCGGTCGCAAACATCATTTTTACAATCTTATTCATAATCCTTGATTTTAAAATTCATACATTATCGAAAAACGGTAGTTACGTCCCATCATAGGGTAGGATCGCACCACTTCGTACTGGATGTCAAGCAGGTTGAGCACCTGCAACTGAAAGCGGACTGTCCCCAGCCGCAGGTCGAAGGTGCGGTCGGCGCTAAGGCTGAGGTCGCAATAGGCCGGCAGTCGGGTCAGGTCTGTGTTTTGCATGCGGTAGTATCGTTCGCCTATCACCATGGCCGAGGCTCCAAGATTCACCCACGGATGCTCCCAGCGCATGGTTGCTCCGCCCGAATGGCGCGGTGTGTAGGCAATCTGGTGGCCGTAGGTGCGGCTTTCCTGGTTGGTGTGGTCAACAGCATGCTGGTAGCTGTAATTCAACTGAAAACTGAAGGTTGAAATCTGAAAATTTGTGGTCAGGTCAATGCCGAGGATGTCCACAATGCCCACATTCTGCATGCTCCACAGGAACATGCTCTGTGTCGGCACGGCAATAATCTTGTCTGTCACATGGTTGTAGTATCCATCGACGGTGAGTTGATAGTTGACAGTTGATAGTTGGTTGCAGTGCGTCAGACCTATGTTGTGCTGTCGGGCGTGTTCGGGACGCAGGTCGCGCGGCATAGTGAAGAAATACAACTCGCTGAAGTTTGGCGCACGGTAGGTCTCTTTGTAGAAATAGCGCAATGTTGTGTGTGTGTTCATTTTCCAAATGGCGCTTGCATAGGGCGACAGCCGTGCATAGCGGGGCATCGTGTCGAGGTCGGCCACCCGGTCGGCGATGTCGATGTAGAGCAGGTGGGCGTTGGCCTCGAAGTTACCTATGTTGTAGCGCACAGCTCCCACAGCTGTCAGGTTGCGACGCAGCACGTCGTTGCGTTGGGCCAGGTTGCTAATCAGGTGGCTCAGGCTGCCGTCGACGGCGGTCCGCAGTTCCCAGTGTTTGCTCATTGTCCAGGCTCCGCTGCCGCTCAGGTAGGCCTCGTCCTGCCTGTAAATGTTACAGGCATAGCCTGTCACCGAGGTCGTCGCTGCCGAGTCCTGCCACAGGTCGTAGGTGTGCTGCAGTTTGCCCAACAGTTGCATCTTCCATCCTCCTTTCTCCATTCTCCACTTTGTTTGAGCAAAGGCTACCTCTTCCTCGGTACTTTCGGCCGATACTTTCTGGGTGTAGTACTGCACGGGGCCAGGCAGCTGGTGTTGGCCGCGCATATAGTGAACCTTCGTAGTCAGGGTGTTGCCGGTGGCTATGGTGTAAAAGAGGTTGGCGTCGGTGGTGAACATGTGCATGGCCGAATGTTGGCGACGTTCGCGGCTGGTGCTGTCGCGCTGCGATGTGGTGTAGTAGAGCGTGAAGGGATAGTCGCCGTCGCTTTTCAGGTAGTTGACCCACAGGCTGCTTTTCAGTCGTCGGCTCCACTTCTGCTCCCAAAGCAACGAGGGCGACAGCATGTTGAACGACCCCATGTCCATGCCTACCTTCAGGTTGGTACGTTCGGCCATGAAGAACTGAGGTTCGCGGCTCTCCACGTTCAGCACGCTGCCGGCGGCGTAGGCTTTGGCCGAGAGGAGCGGTTCTTCCTGCTGCCCCTGGCTGAGGCTGATGTAGGCGGTGTTGCCCAGCAGGTAGCGTCCGAGGTCCACCTGCCCGTTTTGTGCATCGTCGACGGCCACTCCGTCGATGGTCAGCGTCGAGAACTGGCTCCCCAGTCCGCGCGACGACACCGTCTTGATGCCGCCGATGCCGCCGTAGTCCTTCAGCGTCACGCCTGCCATGTGCTTCACCGCGTCGCTCAGCTGCAGGGCACCTTCGTTGGCAATCTGCTCGGCCTCGATCACCTGTGTCGGCGTGGCGGTGCGTAGTGTCGACGGGGTGCGTTGGCTGCTGACTGTCACCGCCTCGAGCTGTTCGCGACGCGTGGTATCTTGTGCCGAAGCGTATAGGTTGATTCCCAGTAGGATGACAATAAAAAATGCCCTCGAGGGAAGGCTTTGCAGGAGCATCTGTCCACCGGTGCGTAGCCGGCAGTTGGCAATAAACGATACTATACAATATAGAACAATGCTCATAAATCAAAAGTCCTATCCTCGAGGGCTGTTAATGATTGATTGTGGCTTTGGCAGGTCTTCTGACTTGTTTCTCGCGGCTTTTGGCCTTCCCACAGCGCCTGCTGGCACCGCAGTGACCTTGTCTTAAAAGCTGCGTAACGGTTTGAAACTCACAGCAGCGGGACTGTCCGGGATTCTCACCCGATTCCCTCTTGGCACCCATTTCGGATGACCAAAACCAGTTGCAAAAGTACAAAATAAATCCGATATAACAGAAAAAAGTTCCGACAATCAAGCGGAACTTCTTTCAGAAACAAAATATTAACAACAAACCATTAATCATTAACCATTATTCGGTCACCTCACCACCAGCTTCTTCGTAGTCATGCCCTGCGGCGTGTGGATGCGCAGCAGGTAGGCTCCAGAGGGCAGTTTCGACACATCGAGCGTGGCCTTCAGCCCCTCGGCCTTGAGGTCCATCACCTTGCGGCCTGCGGCGTTGAACACCTCCACGCGGCTCAAGCCGAAGCTCGACAGCACCTCGGCGCTGCCCGTCGCCGGGTTCGGCGACACGCTCACATAGCGCCCGTAGTATTCCGGCATGCGGATGGCCACCGTGTCATTGGAATCAACACATGCAAAAATTGCAGAGAACATTGTGTCGTTTGTCAGTACCACAATTCTCGGATTATCCGTGTTACCATCCGCCCACGAAATGAATTCAT
>JAFSLX010000015.1 GCA_017448185.1 Bacteroidales bacterium | reverse complement strand
CTCGGCAATCTTGCGGGTACTGAGCGTCTTGCTCACCGCGGCCACGGGCGTCCATTTGCCCGTCATCTTCGAATAACGTTTTCTGTAGTTAGCCATAATTTCCTCCTTTTTTTATTTGGTTTGTAAACAATTGGTTTTCAGTATCACTTTTACCCCTCCCGTGATGTGCCTTTACATCAGGGTGTCACGTGCCTTTACATCAGCTTTGATGTGCCCTTACATCAGGGTGCCACGTAAAGGCACATCAGCCGCGGTGTACAGGCTTGTCGGTGGTCTTGATAGTTTTCATTGGTCATTTTCAAAATAGTTTGGGGGCATTGTAGCATTGCAATAGTCGTTTTCAATCTTGGTTGGTCGCCCGCGCGATGGAGATTCAGTCAATTTGCTTAGCTATTACCATAATTGTAGGGATTTATAGTTTATTGAATTGTAACTTGTGCTTCATAATACATCTACGGAGTTTATGTTATCCAGTTCGATAGCGATTTCCATAGCATCAAATGGAGATTGGTTGATTGTGTACGCCATTATATTCACTTGCCCAAGGTTGGTGTTAACCGCGTTTCAGATGTTCTGGACAACCATTTTCTCTTTCGCATCAGACAAGACCACATCACGCACAAAAATCTCGTCATGCAATTTCCCGTCAATCGGAACAGGTTGTTTCAACTCTATTCCCAGGCAATGTCTTTTGCTCCGACATTCAGAGTAAAGATATTCTAAACTAAAGTTTCCCATATGATTAATTTTTGAATGATTATTCGTATTTCCAACCACTCTGCATCTTGATGACAGCCTTTGTAGGCACAATCTCCTCATCGCCTATCCCCTTAGATTCCATCTTTATCAAGTCTTCAATGAAAAAACGATGATATATGCGATGGCCATCTTCTGTGACTGTAAGAACAATAATGCCATGATGCTTTTTCAGCGAGATGGCCGTGCGGAAATTACTGATGCTTGGAACCTTCTTCATGTCGCACAAAGATTCCACCTCGCCCATATCAGCAAAACCCACTCTTTCTTCGGCGGTCATAGGAAGATTCTGTCATTCTCCCGAATACATTCTGCCATAACCATCATAGCATATAGGACGACAATCATTGTTGACGTTAATCTGCGTTGTTAGTTCCGCTTTGAATGTATTGATATACCCGACATCGCATACCGTTTCTTTTGAGCAAGAAAACAAGATTACAGTTGTTACTAATAATGACAAAAGATACTTTTTCTTCATATTGATTGAATTTTTGAGTTTACAAAACCATCCCGCCCCACCGCAACATTGCGGTGGAGAGAGGCAAATGAATTAAAAACAAAAAGGAAATTTTTGTTCTCCGCTTCGCTATCGGAAGCTTCACTGGAGCTTCCTTCACCCAGACGATTATCTGTGCAATTCGTTGGGGGGGGGGTAGAAATCAGCGAGTTATGAGCATTGCAAATCATATACCATATCTGTTACGCTTCAATAATGCCCAATCTTCGATTTTATTACGCCACAGCAAAATAAAAAGCCGCGAGAATTCTCGCGGCCTCGTGCCTTTTTGCGCTATGGTGATTATCGCTTGTCCTGAACGCCGTACTTAATCCACTCGTACTGCGGGTAGTGGCCTTTGACGGCTTTGCGCATGGCGAGCATCTGTGCCTTAAGATCAGCAATCAAATCCATGTTCTCGTGCGCCTTAATGTTGGCCTGCCGACGCAGTTCGTCGACCTCGGCATCCTTCTGCCGCAGGGCATTGGCAGCTTCTTCCAGGCGGTTGAGAGCATCGGTAGTAATGCCGATTTCTTGTGCCTCTTTGAGGTGTTTTCGCAGACCGGCCACGAGCACATCTGCCTTGTCGATTTCATTCAAGTTTGTAACTGACATAATAATTGATTTTTGGTTTATAATGGGCTTGCGCCCTTAAATTACTGTTTAATCATTTCCACAAAATCCTTGCTCGGTTTGAAACGCGGAATCTTGTGCTCGGGAATCACTATGGAAATGCCCTTGCCGATGTTGCGCCCAATCTTCTCACGGCGTGTGACGAGGCCGAAGGTGCCGAAATGGCGCAGATAGATGTTTTCTCCATTGGACATGTGTTCCTTGATGGTTTCCATAACAGCTTCATCCATCATCAACACATATTTTCTGTCAATACCTGTCCGCTCATTGATGCGGGCGACAATTTCTGCTTTGGTCATAAGAGTATATGTTTATTTGTTTGATATTTTTTTCGCTGAATGAAGAATGGTTTTTTAATCCGTTGCGGCAATCTCGTCTTCGCGGATAATCACATCGGCAATCGCCTCGGTCTCGTCTGACGGTTTGACTGTCTTGTTGCTATTCTGTTCGTTTCGCTGTGATATATTATCGGCGAAAAGATGACGGATGGCAAACCGCACAAAGGGCTGTACAAAGAACATCTGCGAGAAATAGGCAAACGGCAGGTTGTAACATACCAGACGGAACCAACGGCACATAAAGTCGATAATGTCAAATCCCTTATAGTACGGATAATAAAAGAAATCAGCCAACAGGCTCATTGACGGACACATGAGGCAAACAGTGGCCGTGATGATAGCCGACTCGAAAATCATCGGGTGGTTGCGGCGTGGGTCGAACTTGCGGCTGGCCAACCGGAAGGCCAGGGGACTACCCATTGCTACCGCAAGCACGAAAGCACAAACCGTCTCAATAACAATCATCAGCCATATAGGCAGATAAGTGCCGAACATATAGACACCACCTTGGCTGTCGAGAGCCTGCAGTACCGAGGTCGTTCCGGTTGCCTGCATCAAGCTGTCGCCCTCGATAACATACAGGCTATAAAATACAAACAGATGAACGGTAATGAATACCGTAATTAGAGCATAGACTAAATGCTGAGTTCGATTTTTTGACATGGGATTAATTTATTTAAAGGGGAAAATATATTTATTTTGTCGGTCGTGCGCATAATTGCCTCCAAGGAAAGGTGGCTTTCCTGTGCTGTGACAGTTGTTGAAAAAAGTCGCCAGTAGGGCGAAAAATGGTCGTTTTCTTGCGTATCATACCCTGTGTGTTGGTTAAAAATCAGGTCAATTATCAGCGTTTATCTGGAACCTCTAACTGACCCCGTTTCAGAGTATTATACGTCTCGGTAGATTATACGATAAACTGATGCAAAGATAACTGTTTTTTTCGGAATCAGAAAAAAATTGTACTTTTGGTGCCAGAAAACATCCACCTTTGCATTATGAACAATCATACGTTTTTACATTTGCGCGTCTTCATAGTATGTTGTCTGATTGTCGTTGGCGGCCAGGCTTTGCAATCGTGCAACAAGAACAAACCCATCGAGCCTATCGCCGCTGTGCCGATCATCATCTACGATACTGACCTCGGCTCGTCGACCGACGACCTCTTCGGTCTCGAGATGCTATATAACTACCACAATCAGGGACGCTGCCGTCTGTTGGGTGTGGTGGTCGACCGCATGGGCGAGGATTGCGCCGCTTGTGCCGATGTGATGAACACTTACTTCGGTCATGGAGAGTTGCCCATCGGATTGGTGAAGGATGGTATCGAGAATCCCGCCGTGTGGATTGACTATAAAGCGTTGCCCACCTACACCCTTGCCGACAGTAGTTCGATGTTCCGGCGGTCGGTTGAGGATTATTCTTCGTTGCCTGATGGATGGCAACTCTACCGCCGCCTGCTGGCTGCTGAGCCTGACCACTCGGTGAGCATCGTGTCGGTGGGTTTTGTCACCTGTCTGGCACAATTGCTCGAGTCGGAGAGCGACGAATATTCGCCGCTTAGCGGTGTGGAGTTAGTGCGGCAGAAAGTGAAGTGCCTTTACATACAAGGCGGCCGCTTCGGCGAGGCTGACGAGGGCGACTTCAACTTCGCACAGGGTATCGACTTTGCACAAACCTTTTTCCATCTGTGGCCCTCGGATGTGGACATTATCTTCTCACCTATGGAAACGGGGCAACTGGTGGAGTATACCCCTGAGCAGGTTATTGCCGATATCGACTGGACCGACATACACCCCATCAAGCAGGTGTATATGACCTGCAATTGCAACACCGGACAGAAGATGTGGGATCCGATGGTGGTCATCAATGCCGTCGAGGGCGACAGCCTCTTCACTCTCTCCGAGCGGGGTACCGTCAGCATCCTGCCCAATGCGGAAACCCCATTCACACCTTCGTCCACCGGCAATTGCCGGTACCAACTCCTCGGTGATGAGGCTTGGGCCAACACAATGCTTGAAAAGATACGTATCGTCAACAAGATGCATTAATATGGAGCACCGTTTCAAAGCCACAATCGAGCGCAGCGGCGACATGGATGCCGCCTATGTGGTGGTGCCAATAGACATCCGTAAAGAATATGGCAAAGGACGCCTCAAGGTAGAGGCCACCTTCGACGGCGAACCCTATAGCGGCAGCGTGGTCAATATGGGCGTGAAGGATGCTGATGGCAACATCTGCTACATTATCGGCATCACTAAGGCCATCCGCCAGCGGATCGGCAAGAACTTTGGTGACAGCATCAATATAACACTCCGCGCGATATGACAATATTCCTACAGATTGCCCTCTGGCGGTGTATTGTTTTATTATCGTTTCCGGTTAATCCTCAATTCCACCCTGTCCCGCTCCTCCAACAGGTTCCACACAGCATCCTCGCTGAGCACTTCGCGTTTCATCTCTTTGGGTAGGTGTCCCGCTTCGTCGGCCGCAAAGTCCTGTCTCCATTCCTCGCTGCCATAGTAAGCCTCCAACTCTTGCAGCGCTTCCTGCGCAGCATCATAGTCGTCGAGGGCCGCCGCCAGCCCTTTAACAGCACGCGATGCCACCTCCAGCTGTTGCTCCATACGCATGATTCGTTCCATCTGTTCCATGTGGCAAAACATTATTCCTCTGCAAATTTTTTTAATGCAGCCTCATCAAGTCTCTGCACCGTCCACTCGTCCATTGGGATGGCACCTATACTGCGGTACACCTTCAGAGCCGACTGGTTCCAGTCGAGGCATATCCATTCCATACGGCCACAATTGCGCTCCACAGCCAGTTGTGCCAGGTGTTTTAGCAGGGTTTTCCCATAACCCTTGCCGCGTTTCTCTGGCACAATGAAGAGGTCTTCGAGGTAGAGTCCTTTGCGACCCACAAAGGTGGAGAAGTTGTGGAAGAACAAGGCGAATCCTATCACTACGCCCTCCTCTTCGGCAAAGAGCACTTCGGCGGAGTGCTCAACAAAGAGTGAATGATGGATGGTTGCCTCGTCGGCCACCACTTCTTCGGCGCATTTCTCATATTCTGCCAGCTTCTTGATGAACTCCAGCACAAGGCCCGCTTCCTCGGGCCTCGCCGGACGTATATTGAATCTTGCTTCCATAATCATTAATCTTTAACCATTTCACATAGAAGGTCTTCCCTGATGACCTTCGGGGCCGCCTTGCCAGCCAGCACCAGCACCTTCTTCCCGTTGCGGTAGATATGCAGCTGCCGTGAGCGCACCACAGCCGTCAACTCCGGGTCCTCCAGCATCGCCAGCCATAGGCGATGGTATTCGCCGTCCTCGTCGAACAGCTTCCGCTGCAGGTGCGAGCACATATTGGTTGTATCAACGCTACTCATTATTCTTTACCTTGCAGGTTACACACCATAATATATTCCTCTTCAGTTTCATTTTCCTCCACAAATCCCACTTTGCGATACATCCTGACAGCATAGTTCGCCTTTTGCACCGAAAGCGAGACTCGCTCATAGTTGTCTTTTCGCAACAGTTCCAGCATTCTTTCAAGCAACGCTGTCCCAATACCTTGATTGCGGTATTCTCGATAGAGTGACATGGCTAAAGATGGCGTATCATCGGCAATGTGGCCGTAGTCGTCCATGATTCTCGTCCACACAGCACCAACAATCTTCCCGTCACATTCGGCCACCAAGCACCGGTCGTCCTTCTTCTGCCCAAATTCTCTCACATACACCTGCAGCTCCTCGCTGTCGATGATAGATTTGGGCGGCGCAGGCACGCCCTCGGGGATAAAGATAGCCTCGTAGAGGAAGTTGTCCAAGAGTGGTATCTCCGTCATCTCAATCTGCCTCAGTTGCACATTTCTCGCCAAAAAGAACTCCGGCCGCTTCAGGGCGGCGAAGGTGCGCTCAATCATAGCCACATGCGAGAGGTATTCTGGGTCGGTGAATGCAATGGCACCGGTTGGACAACGACGACGGCATGCCTGGCATTTGATGCAGATGCCGTCGAAAGTCGGCATCCCATCTTTTGCTCCGATGCTCCCCATAGGGCATACATCTATGCACTTGCCGCAACGCGTGCACAACTCGCTGTTGCATGAGGGCTTGGCCTTGAGGAATCCCGCAGGGGCATTGTTGGTCTTCAGGGGGGTATAGTATTTTTCGGGATGCGCCTCGCCAGGAATAGATATAGTTAAGAGTTGAGAGTAAAAAGTTAATAGTTTCTCTGCCACTTGGGCAGCGAAATAGTCGAGGGCCGCAAGGTCTTCTTCGTTGGGGCGTCCGGCACCCAGAGTGTCGCTGAAAGCGTGCCTCGTCACCATAGCGGCGGCACCGAAGGGCCGCATGCCACCATCCTCCATCAGACCCACCAACTCGGCCAGCGCGTTGTCGTAGGCTCGGTTACCGAAAGTGACGAGCGCCACCGCCGGATTGCCGTCGGCATGTAGAGCACGGCGCACATAGTCGAGCGTCTTGTTGGGTATGCGTCCCGCATAGACAGGCGTCACCCACACGACGACATCCCCTGCCTCCAACTGCGGCAACTTCTCGCGCTCACTGGGCAAAGTATAGGAATGGTATTCCACCTCGGCACCCAGCAGCGCGCCCAGCCGTTCACCCAGATGTTGTGCTACCAGCAACGTGCCTCCCGTAGGACTGAAATAGTATGTTTTTACTTTCTTCACCATATCTCCTCAATACATTCATAATAACGCAGAAAAACAGTTTTTATTGCCGATGCCAAATCAGCCTACAGAGATGACAAGGGTTTCAACAACCCGACTCGGTATGCGTGGTCTACGAGCGCGAGGATGAAAACAATCCGCAGGCCAACTGCATGTGCGACGTGGACAACGAGTTCGACCTCTACAGCATCGAGCCCGGCACCTATACACTAGTCTTCCACAGCTGCTATCCCGACCCGCTGTCGGCCACATTCAGTTTTTGAGGGAGTTTCAATAACCGAAAGCCGGGGCCAGCATGCTGGCCTCGGCTTTCGTTGTTCTGGTTTGCCAATGCCGATATTTACCAGTTTCTGTGGCACAATAAAAAGCGGGTTGTTTCGTTTATATGGCGTAAGAAAACGGTATATGATTTGTCAAGGTATCATTATAATTGACATGTTTCATTGAATACAAGTTTAATTCTATTTTATTCGCAATAATTAAGAGAAACTATCGTTAGTAAGAATATGAAAAAACGGTTTACGCATAGGTTGATGCTGTTGCTACTCTGTATGTTGGGGTGGCATACATCTGCCATTGCAGCCGCAGAACCTCACATTCAAAATGAGGGTTCACCTCTTTATTCTATCGACCACACCGACGACAGCCCACAGTGGGAAGATGTTGGAATGTGTGATATACTTGCCATTACTGGAGGTAGCACGCTTATACCACCATCCACTGTACGTGTAGTGCATGATAGTCCAGCTGGTACCGCCCCAACATTACAATCCACAGGGGCACGACACTACATCTTTCAAAGGTTGTCGGCTTATAGCCACTGCCGTATGGTAAGCGGCTACATTTATTTAATACGTTGCCTTAGGCTCTGATTCCACGTTATATAATTGTTTCTTGCGGGCATGATTCTTATGTCCCGCTGTTATGTATTATAAACTCAATTGTGGAATGAAATGGAATATATCCGAAAATCAATTTATTCCCGGCCGGAGATACGCCGCACGTTGTTGCCGCTCTGGTCGGCATGGGCGCTGACGGCGGTCGGCACCGTATGTGGTGTTGCGATGTTTATGTATAAAGGTGCTTCCGATGGAGTATCGTCGTTGTTTCTCGGAGGTGTTATCGTTGGGGTGTGTAGCCTGCTGACAGTCCTTTGCTATTGGGCGTTCGGTGACAGTAGCCGTCCCTACAGTAAAGAGTTGCACATAGTGTTGGAACCCACCTATGCCTACTATCCGCTTTCGTCGGAGAAGGCATTGGTGGCGGCGCTGGAGGCCAACGATGAAACGGCTCTTGAAGCCATCAAACGGCAACCGAAGCCCGAGTTGGCATTGGTGCGCTATAGCGACCGCGACGAGCGCATTTATTATTCGCAACTCACACGCGTCGAGGGGAAGCGTTACATTCCCCTCACAGAAATAATTGTCAACAAAGTAAAATAACAAAAGATGAAAACCATAGAACAATATATCGATACTGAAATGCCAGGCAAAATCGCCCGAAAGAGAAACTCACCGTTTCTTGCCCTATTAGTGCTTGCTGTCGGAATTGGCATGTGGGCGCTGTTGTGCACTGTCAAAATGGAGGATAGTTTATCGGCCACCTGTCTGACCCTTGGACTCATTTGCACTGTCCTTGGACTCATTCTTACAGCCATGAACCTCTCGGGCGCATTGACACATTTTGTATATCTGCCAACCCACAGCCGTATGCGTGAGAAGAAAGTGTACATCACCGGCGACGACTACAAGGATGTCGTCGAAGCCGTCAATAACGGAAATCTTCAGTCATTGGCTACAATGCGCCCTGTTGTCAGTTCCAACTCTGCAATACGTATCCTCGCCAGTCGTGACGGTGAATGTGTACTCGTTCAAGCCATCCGGGACCTGAGTGGCCATTTTGAGCCGGAGACCGAGGTGCACATTCTCACTGGCCCGTCGGCAGCAGGTCTTATTCACTTAACGAAATAAAGAATTATGCAAATCGAAAGCTTTCCCCGTTGTGGCAAATATGTGTTCCACTACAAAAAAATATCAGGATTAACAATCTACCTGTACACCGCGGCTGATGTGCCTTTACGTGGCACCCTGATGTAAGGGCACATCAAAGCTGATGTAAAGGCACGTGACACCCTGATGTAAAGGCACGTGACACCCTGATGAAAAGGCACGTGACACCCTGATGTAAAGGCACGTCACGGGAGGGGTAAAAGTGATGCTGAAAACCAATTGTTTACAAACCAAATAAAAAAAGGAGGAAATTATGGCTAACTACAGAAAACGTTATTCGAAGATGACGGGCAAATGGACGCCCGTGGCCGCGGTGAGCAAGACGCTCAGTACCCGCAAGATTGCCGAG
>JAFSLX010000014.1 GCA_017448185.1 Bacteroidales bacterium | reverse complement strand
GTTCAGTCGTTGTTCAGTGTTTGACTGAACAACGACTGAACAACGACTGAACAACAGCCAAACATCGGCAGGAGCGGTGAGGCTCAGTATTGGAACACTATGCCGACAGTGAGGCGGGGAAGGAGAACCTTGCCTGCGGCAGGATTCTTGCCGATGCCGTTGAGGCGGTAACGGGCGTAGATGCCGATCCAGTCGTAGGTGAGACGGGTAACGGCACCGTAGTTCCAAATGTAATCGCCAAGGCTCTCGGGATTGGTGTAGGATCTGGTGGATCTTTCGGCCACACCACCCGAGGGCAGCTTGCCTGAGACGGTGTAGACATTGTTTCCAAAGCTGCCATAAACGCCAAGATCCCAATGCAATCCGTTGCCCATGAGGCCGAGCGGAACAAGGCGCACACGCTGGAAGAGCTCGAGAGATATCTCCTCGAATTCGAGTCTGCGGACTTCGACCTTGTTGAACATTGTTCCAGCACCAGTCTGGAATTCACCAAGCTGATTTTCAAGCGTGTTAGCAACATCGGCACCGTTGTAGCGATAATAAGTGGAGGCAAAATCGAAGCTCATTCCGAGGCAGTAGACCTTGCTGAAGGCGCGGAGCACACGGAAACCGACATTCCAGCTGGGCGACCAGAAGTTGGAGGACATCTCGGCTCCGTCAATCTTGATGGGCAGACCCATGCCGACGTAGAAGTTGAAACGCCATGTGTTGTTGCTGCCCCACTTCGAGGTCAGGATGTCACCGTTGCGACCGGTGAGGTGCGCGGTGACGGCATCGCCGCCTACTTCGGGCCAAAACACATAGCCACTCATGCCCTGATATTTTTTGTATACCTCTTTGTCCAGTTTCACACTGTCGGTATATCCGTCGAGGTGGATGGTAAGAGTACGGTTGAAGATGGCGTTCTTGCTGAAAGCCAAGCGGTCGCTTTCGTCCATATAGGTTATTTCCATCTTGCCATAGTAGGTGAGGAGCTTGCTGTCGGGATTGCGGAAAGAGTAGAAGAGGTGGCTGCGCTTGATGGGACGTGTGGGAACGACACGCACTGTATCTTCTTCAATCACAAAACGGAAGGTAGGCTCGACAGCCTTACGCTGACCGACGAAGTAAGCGGCCTGCGGCACACCGTAGCCGAACGAATAGTCGCAATAGGGGTAGAGGTCGCCGCTCTGCTCAATCATGTGGAACATTTCCATAACAGTCTTGCCTGGCGAAGCCTGCCAAGCGCAGGCGGCAAAGCCAGCCACCAAGGGGCAGGAGAAGGAGGTGCCATGGACGTAATGGTAGGCTTGGTCGCTGGGCGTATTGGCGGTGCGGGCATAGCCGAAAGCACAGACGTTGGGCTTCTGGCGGCCGTCAGCACTGGGACCGTAGCTGCTGAATTCGATGTGGTTGTACTCGGTGAGGCTGTTCTCGATGCCACCGATGCAAAGCACGCTGTCGGCGTCGCTGGGGGTGATGATGGTGCGCCACTGCTTGTCGTCGGCCTCGTTGCCGGCGGAGTTGACCACCAACATACCCTTGCGTGCGGCAAGGTTGCCGGCCTTGGCCACATACGAGGTGCCGTCCATATCCTTGGTATAGTGGCGCTCCTTGCCATAGCCGAGGGAGGAGGAGATGATGTTGGCACCGTTGCGGTCGGCCCATTCCACGGCCATCTGCCACCACACCTCCTCCTTGAAGGGTTCGGACTCGACCTCGGTGCGGGCCAGCAGATACTCGGCACCGGTGGCCAGGCCGAGATCTTTGTCGCCGATGCGACCGGCAATGCAACTGAGGGTCATCAGGCCGTGACTGTTCCAACCGTAGACATCATCCTTATTGTTGGGGAAGTTCCAAGTCTTGATAATCTGGTGATTGTCGCGTAGGTGTTTGAAAGCATTGTGGGTATTGACACGCGGAAAACCGCCGTCAAACACAGCGATGCGGATACCCTTGCCGTCGATGCCTTTGTCGCGGAAGGCCTTGCCGCCCATACGCACAAGCTGGGCCTCGAGCGGACCGTCGACAGTGGCGTGGTCGGAAATACCAGGAAGTTCGAAATTGGCTGATGCAAGTTGCATTCCGTCGCAGACAATCATCTGCACCCGAACCACATAGGGCAGTGCCTCGATGGCAGCGGCCTGTTCGGCGGTGGCCATCACACCCATGGCGTTCATCCAGCGGCTGCAACCGATTTCCTCGGTAGCCAATGCGTTGACCCCGTCGACATACTGCTGCGTGAGAGGATAGTTGGTGATGTCGTAGAGGTCGGCACCGCACTGTTGGTAGCGCTCAATGGCCTTGGCATCGAAATAGCTGTAGGGGTCGAAGGTGGTGCCCGCCTTGTCGGCGAGGAACACCCAATAGGCCTGCTGAGCCTGCACACTGCAAAGCATCAGCACAAAAGCCAGAATTGAAAATGCTTTTTTCATATTGTTTGTTACTTTAATATTGTATGCAAAATCTCGTGGCTGTGGAACTGCTTGAAACTGCTGAGGTGGAGTTGGAAATAGGCGATGAGGGCATCAATGAGCGCCCTGCGGTCGAGTAGCGTTGACAATTGAACGTCGTTAGCTGAAAGGTATTGATGCAACAACTGCGAAAGAGCCAGCGGAAGGGCGGTCTCGTTGGGAGCGGATATGTATCGGCCTTCTTCAAGGCAGAAATAGGGTTCACGCGAAGAGTAGTTGTCCATAGGCTCGATGCCCAGATGACGTGCCACCATCAATAGGAAACGGATGGGGACATCTTTCCGTTCACCATCAGGGGCTTCGCTTGCCGTCTCCACATAGTCCCATAGTTCGGGCATAGGTTCCTCCTCACGAAGTACCTTATACAGCACCTCAGTCATGAAAAAGCGCAGGGCATTGCCTACGGGGTCGGATACCGACGGCTGTCGCGAGGAGAGTTCCTTTACGTAATTGAGGTCGCTACGGTGGCTGTCGTACACCACCATGTCGATGCTCGAGAGAGGCTGCAACAGATTCTGTTTCACACGGCTGCGACTGCTTCCGCCACGTACACCCTTGATGATGTACGAGCGCACGCCCAATTGGCGAGTGAACACCTTGGCCACCACCGAGGTTTCGGCATAAGGAGTGGTGTGAAGCACAAGGCCTGGTGTGGAGAGCAGCATTCTTTATTATGTATTACCTAACAATCAGTATCTTGCCCACCGAACGGTTACCACCTTCAGCATCGGAAGCAAACACATAGTACACCCCCGAGGCCACACGCTGGCCATCGTGGGTGCGGCCATTCCACACCACCTGTCCACCATCGGCCATGGCACTGTAAACCACATGTCCCGACGCATCGGTGATATGCACCAAACCGTTGCGAGTGAATCCCTTGATGGCTATCGGCCCTTCATAATCGGGACGCACCGGATTGGGAAATACCTTTACTTGCTCGGCCGGAATGGCATCGGCATTGGTGGCAGTCGAGCGATAAACTTGCAGACCCTTGTCGGTACCCACGAATACTTCGCCCGACGAAGGCTGGATGCCGATAGCCAATACCTTGTCGGAGAACAATGGGCTGTTAGCTGCGGTGAAGTGCTGCAATTGATCGAGACCATTGGGCGAAATCAGGTAAAGTCCGCCTGCAGCGGTACCTACCCACTTGCGGTTGGCTCCGTCGACGGCAATCGCGGTAATGTTCTCGTAGGCCATCAGATACTCGGCAAACTCGCCATTGGTGATAGTGATGTTGCTACAGGTGACGGGTGAATACTCCCCTGCCCCACCGTTGCGGAAAGCCTTGTAGCCATCGTATATCACCTTGATACCCTTGTTGGTACCTATCCAGATATTGCCGTCGTGATCCTGCACAATGGCATTGACTGTCTCGGTCTTCAACTTGCTGCCGCTGTTCGGATCAACCCGCGCCATACGGTCTTTACCGTCGTGTACATAAATGACGTTGCTGCGGCCGCAGAACCATTTGTAGTCGTTGATACTGTCCCAAATCAGTTTGTCGACTTCAGGCGCGGTAGCCATGACACCTGTCGAGAAATGTTCCCATGTGCCATTGGCATAGCGAACAGCAAGGGCATACGGTTGATGCGAGTTGAGCACCCACAAGTTGCCATTGCGGTCGTAGGTCACAGCACCGGTGAGCAGTGTGCTATACGACCCCACCACATAGGGATTCAGTGCACCGCCGGTATTGTTTTCATCAAAAAGAGTATCGACTTTAAGGTTCTTGGCAATAGCCACACCACCACCCCATAGGGCAATGGCTGTCTCGGAACTGTTACGGGGATTGACGGCAGCATCAACCACGTCGTACTTGTCACGCAATTGTCCTCCGCTCTTGTCGAGCGAAAGCCATTCACGCCCTTGCGAGACGAATAAATTAGGCTCAAGATAGGTATTGGCATATGTGGTTGTATGTCCACCGGGACAGAGCATTACGCCGTTCGACGAAGGAACCAGTCTGTAAACATTATCGCTCGACGCAAGGTTGGAGAGTTTGTATGCATGTTCGCCCGACGGAGTAATCTGCACCAAACCGCCCCATTGATGTGCCACCCAAAGGGAACCGTCATCGGAGAAGACGGCATCGTTGGCATCAATCTCGCCCCAAGTAAACTGGGTATACTCGCCGAGATACACCAGATTGGTATCGTAGGCTTTCACGATATTATCAATGCTGATAGCCAGCCGCCCACCGCCGACCTGCATCGAACGCAATTCACCGCTGAGCATCGGAGCATAGCCCACATCAGTCTGCCGGTAAAGGTCGAATTGGTTGGGGTCGAACGTATATCCTGCAGCAAGCAGTCGGCCTCCCACCGAGGCCAGTTGGGTGACCGTGGTACCGTCAAAACGGTGATCAACGGTCCATCGGTCGGCAATGAACAGATTGGGTTCGTCAACCGAGACGTGCTTCAACCCCTCGGCTGTGGCAGCATAGATGCTGTCGCACATAAAGGCCATATCATAAACCGTAGTGTAGCCACCATTGGTCCCAAGGTAATAGGTCTCTTTGATTTCGTTGCGTCCAAGATCGACCACCACCACGCCGAAACCTGTGGCCAGATAGGCCAACCCTCCATGAAAACGGATGTGGTAGATGGAGCGGTCGCCTGGTATTTCGCTGCGTTTGATATCCGACAGGTTATAAATCTTGTCATCCTTCAAAATGTCGATATTCGAATTGGTGTAAGCCACCACCAAGCAGCGGGTCTGCTTGTCGTAGGCGATGGCAGCAATACCGGCATCGTTCAATCCTTTGGCCTTGCTCAGGCCGCTAAGCGTGTTGTCTTCCAAGTCATAGCACATCAATCCTGTTCGTGCGGCAGCATACACACGGTCGCCCGCCACAGTCACATGGTAAATGTTCAGGTTATCGAGACAGTCACGCCATGTGCCTACAGCCATCTGACCCCATGCCACCGCAGGCAGCAACACGAAACAGCAGACAACCAATTTAATCATTGCCCGTTTCATTGCTCATCTTTCTTTAAGAACACCCATTGGTAAAGCACCGCCATCAGCGTGGTAACCAACGTGCTGCATACCGTGGCCAACAGAACTCCGCCGAACCCCCTGAAGCCGAACAGCTCGACCGTGAAAAACACCAGATAGAAAGCGCCGAACAGGATAAGAAGATAGGTAATAAAGTATTGTGGTGTAACGCTATAGATACTGGGCGTGGCAATAACAATGGGTTCGTTGCGCGTCAAAATGCGGTCGGCAAACCAGATGCGGAGCATGGCCACCACAGTGCAGGCCAGCGCATGGAAACCGAGCACATTGCTCATCAAATCGACAATCAATCCCGTGCCAAACGCTATCAGGAGCATGGGAATACGCCTTGTATCGGTAGGCAGCATGAGGATGAACAGCACATACAGCATCGGCATCACATAGCCGCCCAGATAAACGTAGTTCAGCACCAACAGCTGGAACAGCATCAGCAATGCAAAACGCCCGATAATTCTCCAAACCTGCTTGTTCATAATTCCATCTGCTTTGTTATCAATTGTTTTTATCAATCGTACTATTCAACAACTGCTCCTGCTCGTCGCGGAAGCGGTTGTTGATGATGTATACATGGTCCAACTTGTTGAAGTCAGTGGCCAGACGGATCTTGACCTTGTAGAATCCACTGCCTCTGAGCGTTTCGGCACCCACGACATAGCCCACCGGAATACCTTCGGGGAAGTCGTTGGCCAGGCCTGAGGTGACGATGGTGTCGTTCTCGAAGAACTTGTGCGTGGTTGGCACATCGATTACCTGCGCATAACGATAGTCGAGGCCGTCCCATACCAACGAGCCACTGATATTGGTACGACGCACCTTCACACTGTTACGGCTGTCGGAGTGCAGCACCGGCATGATGGTCGAGAAGTTGCGCGTGGTGGATACCACCACACCGACGATGCCGTCGGGCGAAATGACCGCCATGTCGGGTCGTATGCCATGCCGCAGTCCCTTGTTGACCATGATATAGTTGTTCTGCTGGCTCCACGAGTTCTTGATGACACGCGCCTCGGTGTAGGCATAGCGCTGGCGATAGACGGTGTCGTTCACGGTGAACACACTGTCGGTGTAGCTGATATACGATTCGGCCAACTGGGCCCTGAGGCGTGCGTTCTCGGCTGCCAGACGGTCATTCTCAGCCTTCAGGCCAAAGTAGCCACCCACGCTGCTCACCCCCTCATACCAGCCACCTGCCACACTGTTGCCCCACTGTGCCAGCTTCGATCCCTGATAATAGGTGGTGCGCACCATCATCACCAGCGACAAGGCCACCAGCAGGAGAAACACCAGCAGGTAGTCGTACTTCTTCAGTATTTCGAACAGCCTTTGCATTTACTCGTTCAAAAATCGTTCTATCACACAACGGGTTTCGTCGACGGCACGTTGCAGGTCGTCGTTCACAATCGTAACGTCGAACATAGGGGCCTGCTTCAGCTCCTCGGCGCTGCGGGCGAGGCGTTTGGCGATCGACTCTTCGGTCTCGGTGCCGCGGTTGCGCAGGCGCTGCTCGAGCACCTCGACACTGGGCGGCATTACGAACACCGACAGGGCGCTGTCGCCAAAATAGCGCTTGATGTTCTTGCCACCGTTCACATCCACGTCGAACACAATCACTTTGCCGGCAGCCCAGATACGGTCGATTTCCGATTTCAACGTGCCATAGCAAGTGCCCTGGTACACCTCTTCCCACTCGAGAAACTCGTCGCGTTCCACTCGGCGGCGGAATTCGTCTCGGCTCAAAAAGTAATAGTCACGACCGTCGGCTTCACCCTCGCGGGGCTGGCGCGACGTGGCCGAAATCGAGAAATCGAAGCAGTCGAAATACTGCATCAACTCGCGGATGATGGTCGTCTTGCCGCAGCCCGACGGTGCCGAAAACAATATCGCCTTACCCATATCGATTAAAACTTCTTGTCGAAAATCTTATAGAAAGTCTTCACGGCCAGCGAGTTGTCATCCCACTTATACTGAGCTGCTATCTCGCGTACATGTGCCAAAGCCTCGTCGCGCTGGGCGATGCCGTTGAGGTGCATAATAAAGTCGTTGTAGGCTTTCATGTTGTTGTGGAACAGCTCGGACATGAAGCTGAACTTGTCGTTGATATTGATGACCGTGCGCAGGTCGTCGACCTTTTTCTCGAGCTGGCCCTCGGCGGCGACGCGGCCGACATTGCCAAGCAGGGCATCGCCCAGCGTACGTGTGGTGGGTACATCCTCGACAGGGTGCTTCAGGTAGTCGAGCAACGAAGCCTGACCTTTTTTCGCCTCGGGAGCGGGTTTCGGTTTGGGCTCCGGCTTGGGCTCGGGCTTGGGCTCGGGTTTGGGTTCCGGCTTAGGCTCGGGTTTAGGCTCTTCGACAATGGGTTCGATAATCACCTCGTCGAAAAGCAGACTGTTGCCGTTATCCTCAATCTCCTCCATCCTCGGCAGGGGCTCGGACTCCACCACTGGGGCAGGCTCGGGAACAGGCTCCGGCTCCGGTTCGTGAACAGGCTCCGGCACCTTGGCCTTTGCCTCCTCGGGCACCGACATGGCGGCCATCGTGGCCATCATGGTCGAGGAGAGCATTTCCTCGTCGGGCATCGGCTGCTCGTCGACCACCGGCTTGGCGGCCATGCCATCGACATCCAGCGCGAGGGCTACATCGTAGAGCCTCCGCAAATCCTCAAGCAGCAGGTCGCGCTCGATGGCGCTCACCTTACCATCCGTGGCCACAATCCTGTTGGCCACCGCACAGAGGTGCTGCATACCCTCGGTCAAATCTTTCATACTGTTCTTCATTGTGCTATGCTTATTTATTCTATTGACAACAAAACGCTTACACCGTCCCCAGCGCATACGAACGGTTGTGTAAAAATACAACTAATTTCACAACCGCAGGATATGTTTTTTATAAAGTTATCAAACCCCCACGTTAATAACCTGCAACAGACTGTACCTCAACCACATGTTCACCCGTTGTCCAGTCGTTGTCCAGTCGTTGTTCAGTGTTTGACTGAACAACGACTGG
>JAFSLX010000013.1 GCA_017448185.1 Bacteroidales bacterium | reverse complement strand
GTTGTTCAGTCGTTGTTCAGTGTTTGACTGAACAACGACTGAACAACGACTGAACAACGACTGAACAACGGCCGAGCATCTGGAGAATGGCTTATACAGTGGTGTTATTTGTTACGTTTTGTTTCTGTTGTGAACAAGGGGAAAGCACTCCGGATGTTTCTTGAGGATTGTTATGTGGTTGAATTATAGGCATTAATGTGTTGTGCGAGAAAAAGATGTCATTTTCTTTTGGTGGTTTGAGGGAAAAAATGTAAATTTGCAGAACCATTTTAAAATCAGACACTATGTTACAGAAAGGAACGAAAGCACCCTACTTTGAGGGTGTTGACGAAAACGGCAACGTCGTTAAGCTGACCGATTTTGCCGGAAAGAAACTTGTGCTTTATTTCTACCCCAAGGACAGTACGCCGGGCTGCACCGCCGAGGCCTGCGACCTGCGCGACAATTACGAGCGTTTCCTTGCATTGGGCTACAGTGTGCTCGGCGTCAGCCGCGACAGCGCCGCTTCGCATCAGCGGTTCATCGCCAAGTATGCACTTCCGTTCCATCTGATTGCCGACACCGACCTCACCATCCTGAAAGCCTACGAGGCGTGGGGCGAGAAGAAAATGTATGGCAAGGTGACCGAGGGCACCCTCCGCACCACCTACGTCATCGACGAGCAAGGCATTGTTATTGACGCTATTGGCAAAGTGGACACGAAGAAACATACATCACAAATCTTACAATAAAACCATCGATTTGTCATGAAAAGAAGATTTTATCATTTGATAGTCCTTGCCACAGTTATGGCAGGGATGGCCGTCGCTTGCCAGAAAGAGCGGCCCGACGGAATGCTGCTTGTTGCCGAGGGATTCGGCGACGGCAAGGCTGCTGTCGAGGGCAACCATTGCTATTGGGCCGAGAACGATTCGGTGCGCATCAACGGCGTGGACTACGGAGTTCAGCTTGACGGCATGACGGCCTACGTCACCGGTGTGCCCGGGGCAGGAACCTACAGGGCTCTTTATCCCAACTCGCTCAACCGGTCGGCATCGCTTGACGGAAACACCGTCGAGGTTACGATTCCCTCCACCTATGTCTATCGCAAAAGTGGCGACCTGCAGGTGGTCGATGTGCCCATGGCTGCTATCGGAAACGGTAGCGAACGGCTCTATTTCCAGCACCTTACGGCGGCTGTGACGGTGGAGATTATCAACAACTTCGGCATCGACATCACGGTCGACAGTGTGGTGTTGGTCAGCGACAGCTATCAGATTTGCGGCAGCCGCACCGTTACCCTTGCCAACCCCATCGAAGTGTCGGCTGTGGCTTCGGACGCTGGTGCACAGAAGCGGGTGACGGTGCTCTTCAACGGCGGTACCGCGCTCACTGTGGCCTCGGGCGACACAGCCCAGGTGCAGGTGCCCGTTTTGCCGGTGGGCGACGGCAACCATTTCACGGTGAAGGTGGCCACGCATAACGCTGGCGACACCGAGATGAAATACACGTTCGAACGTAAGCAGACCACCGGCGGTCCCCTGCAGCGCAAATATATTGCTTACGCCAGTGCCAAGTTCGGCGGCGTTTTCTCGGTGAGTGCCGACAAGAAGGTACGCTTTGCCCCAGGAAACCTGCAGTATTATTGCTCAACATCCACTCCGAAATGGCGCTTTGCACAGCACCAACAAGATGTAGTATCATTTGTTGGGTCTGCTTATGGGAGCAATACTGGGGAATGGATTGATTTGTTCGGATTTGGCACCAGTGGAAGAGGTTCATTCTATCCATACCTAACATTGACAGATGTGTCTAAATACTATCATGAGAGTGATATTTCTGGAACCAACTGGGATTGGGGATGGTATAATGCTATTGAAAACGGGGGCAATGTAAACAGTGTATGGCGTACGCTCACAAGAAATGAGTGGAATTATTTGCTTAGTTCTCGCACAAATTATTCACAAAAACGAGCAGGAGGACAGGTGGATGGAGTTAAGGGCTTGATTCTTATTCCAGATGACTTTATAGTCCCTGAGGGCCTAAGTTTTTCGGGTGGAACATATACCCCCAATACAACTAATATTTATAGCTTGGAGGAGTGGGGAAAAATGGAAGTGGATGGTGCTGTCTTTTTGCCGATGACAGGATATCGGTATAATACTACTCAGGAAGGTACGGGAATGGGCTATTATTGGACTGATAGATTGTCTTCAACATCGAGTAATAATTATAAGGCAAATTACATAAAACTTGCGGCAACGGGTACTCCTTCAGTAACTGAATATCCTATTTATTATGGTTGTGCTGTGCGCTTGGTGCGTGATGTCCAATAAATTAAAAACACTGCGTTATGAAATCCGATAAGAAAGAATATATTGCACCGGTTTTGACTGTGGTTACCTTTGCCATGGAAAAAGGTTATGCTACCAGCGGCCCCGACCCATTGATGCTGTGGGAAGACCAGGAGGCAATGGAAGACTATGTGCCTCACGACACTTGGACCAGTGGCAGCGATAGCTTCTGGGATTAACGGTAATGCACTTTGTTAGAATTCAATAACTGCACCGGGCAGCGAAGCGACCCACTGCGTCAACGCCTCGGAGGCTGTCAGCATGCAGTCGAGCGGCGTGGCAAAGAACGGGCAGGGGAAGGCTATATAGCAGAGCGACAGCCCGAGGATGATGCCGGCAAAAGGTATGATGACGATGTTGGCAATAAGGAAATAGATCGGGAGGCGGTGGAAGGTGGCAATGGTTATCGGCATGGTGGCGAGGGTGGCGGCTATGCTGACAATGGCCGTTTGCCACAGTCTGTTACGGAAGAGCTGTATCACGGGGATAGCCAATAAGATGCCGGCCACGGCAGCGTATGAGAGTTGCCAGCCTATGTTGAACAGCAGCATGGGTTGTGCGCAGAGTGTCAAGAGTGCACAGGCGGCCAGCAGGTTGAATGATGACGTTCGTCGTTTGAAGATGTAATTTACGATGAACATGCTGAACATCAGTGCTGCACGCATGGCCGAGGGTGACATGCCGCTGAACAGGGTAAAGGCCCAGACGGCAGCAAGTTGTATGCACCCTCTCACGATTCGTCCGCGACGTTCTTTGTTCACCCAGAACAGTGCTGCACCGACGAGGGCGGCCACTAATCCCACATGCAGACCGCTGACAGCCAGCAGGTGTGCGATGCCTGCATCACGGAAGGAGGCTTGTGTTTCGGGGTCGATGTCGGCCCGCCATCCGAGGGTAAGGGCCTCGGCCACACCGGCATGGCGACGGTCGAGTGGGCCTTGCTGCATCCGATGAAGCAGGCGCATCCTCAGCCGTTCGCAGCGTGCACGCAGCGATGTGCTGTCGCGTCCGACAATGAGGTAATGGTCTGAGGTGAGGTAGAGGTAGCCCCGTTCTACATCGGGATAGCCGTGTAGTAGCAGACTGTCGCCGTAGCGCAGGGTGGCGGCAGTCGAATCTTTTTTCAGGTAGAGGCGAATGGAACCGTGTTTGGCCGATTGGTCGATGCTGATTACCTCAGCCATGGTGCGGTAGCTTTTCCCGCGTGGCGAAGGGGTATCGACCAGTCTGACAAGCATGTGCACATTTGGTTGCTCCGTACGTCGCCAGTCATTTGGAGCAAAAAGAGGGTCGTTTATACGGTCGAGCATTCCACCGGTGGCCATGACGAATAGTAGCAAAGGTATCACGGCCTTGCGACGCAACACCATCAGCAAGCCGCAGACGATGGCGGTAAGCCCCATAACGTATAACAGCGCCACCGTCGGCAGCGCTGCTATGTGATGCGCCGTCAGTATACCCGCCATCAAGGCGAGTGCTATCGGCACCAAAGGCGTTTTACGCATTAAGTATCAGTTCTTCCGCTTTTACTTTCGGCACGTAATGGGTGCCGTTTTCGCGGTAGTAGGCATGATTTTCGTCGGCATGAATGAGTGTGATGGCAATCTTTTCGGCTCCTTTGCCTATGGCAAGCACAAGCAGTGGGTCGTACGGTATGGAGAGCGTTTCTTTCAGCTGGGAGCGGTTGAAGGCACCGATAATCAGTCCGTTCAATCCCATCTCCACTGTCTTGAGCAGCATGCTTTGGACCGCAATGCCGAGGTCAATGTCGACCATGGGGTTTTCGTTCACCGTCGAGCAGCAGATGATGAAGGCCTCGGGTTCGGTACCCTCGAAGGGCAGGTGCAGTTCGGGCAGTGCGGCACCCATCTTGATGAGCGGCAGTACGCGGTCGGCACCGGTGTCACGTGTCACAAGCCAGTAGCGCAGCACCTGCTGGTTGCGGGCCGATGGCAATTTACTGCAAACACCGACGATGCGCTCCAATTCGGCACGGCTCACTACATAATTCTTGTTATAGCCTCGATAGCTGCGGTTGCGTAGCAACAGCTCGTCGACGGTATGGCCAATGCGTTTCACCTTCGGTTTGTTGGCTCCGAGGGTTTCCTCATATCGTTTCTCCAAATAATTGTCTGCCATGACAAACTGTTTTATCCTTCGATTTTGGTCCAATAAACTGTTTCGCCGATGCCAAGCAAAGAACCTCTCACACGGAGACGCCCGTCTTTCTCAAACCGTATGGTCAATTTGGCACGTAAACCGCGTTGGGGGTCATAAATCTTGGTGCCGTTCCACTCTTTGTCGTCGTTGTCATATTTCAGACCAGAGAAAATCACAATTTGGTCGCACGGAGTGTTACGCAGGCTCTTGTCTGGATTTTTGGTGTCGAGACGTTTGTTGCCGTTTGCATCCTTGTCGTTCTCCATCCAAACAATCTGTCCACGGTATGTCCCGTCCTTCAATTTTACAATTTTTACCTTGAATTTCTCTCCATCTTGCACTCCGGAATAGGTCCCGACGATGTTGTCAGCGGCATTGTTCAGCACATTTTGTGCATTGAGGTAAGTGAATGCAAACATCGTGAGAATCAGTGTTGTGAAAAATCTCTTCATGATATTTGACGTTTTGTTTACAATGCAAATATACAATTTTTTTTAAAAATATTTTGTCGGTTTGAAAAATGTTCGTACTTTTGCATCCGTTTTCAAGAGCGAAAAACTGTTTGATCTGCTAGCTCAGTTGGTTTAGAGCGCTTGCTTGACAGGCAAGAGGTCACAAGTTCAAATCTTGTGCAGATCACAAAGATGAAGAACATAGGTTTGGGATGCCTCCAGTAATGGAGGCATCTTTTTTTTGTTTATTCCGAGCGGTCGACAAGCGTCACACTGCTGCGTGTCGGGTCGAGGCGACGTACTTCGATATGGATTGGGATACGTTCTTCGAGACTCTTGATATGGCTTACTACGCCCACACGTTTGCCGTTCATTTGATGCAATCTTCCCAACAGGTTGGTGACCAGTTCAAGCTTGACATCGCCCAGCGAACCGAAGCCCTCGTCGATAAAGAGGGTGTCAATATTGAAACCGCGCTGGTTTATAGAACTCAAACCCAAGGCCAGCGACAGACTGCAAAGGAAACTTTCGCCACCCGACAGCAGGTCGACTGGCATCTGGCAGTTCTCTTGGTAGAGGTCGGTCATGCGCAGGTTCAATGTGCCGGGTTCGCAGTCGAGTCGATAGCGTTGGCTCAGGTGGCTGAGGTACGTGTTGGCGCGTTCAACAAGGTCGCCCAGCACAAAGCTTTGTGCAATCTTTTTGAATTTGGCACCGTCGGCACTGCCGAACATATCGCATAACGGAGACCAGCGCTCGTATTCTTTCTGCCGCTGCTCGACAGTGATGCGCAGTGCGGCAGTGCGTTCTCGGTTCTGGCTGTCGGTCGAAAGTTCGCTTCCGAGGGCTCCAATCTGCTGATTGAGGGCGTTGCAATGTTCGCCTGCCTCGCGGTGCTCTTTTTCGGTGGCAATCTTCTCCTCGTCGGTGAATGCCACGCTCTCTGCAAGTTGCTTTCGGGTGTCGTTCAGTTGTGTCGACAAGGTATGTGTGCGGCTCAGCAGGTTGCCCCAATCGAGCACGGAAGTGGAAAGTGATGCGTGCGGAGAGGGGTGTGGGGTGGAGTTTGACCAGTCGGGCCACTGCACCACAATGGTCTTGTGGTAGCCTTCAATGGTGGCCAGGTCGGCTGAGGTGCGGTCTATTTTGGCCTGCAGGTCTTTTTCTTTTTCCAAGTATTTCTTTTCCAGCGTTGCTACGGCCTGCCGTGCCACGTTTTCGGCTTTCAGGCATTGATTGCTTTGTTCGGCGGCGAGGTTCACTTGCTTTTGCTGCCGGTTCACTTCTTCCAACTTCAAGGCATTGGTTTGCTGGCGGGCTGATACCTGTGCTTTGGCCTCGGCAAGTGCCGTGCGGACGGTTTGGAACGACGACGAGTGTGCGATGCCTATTTCATTGATTAGGTTCACAAAACGAGGCCTCAGTTCCTCGATTTTCTTTTGTGCATCCACTATGATCTTTTCTTGTTTGGCACGTTGCTGGGGCAGGTCTTTCCCGAGGGTGTGGTTCAGCACTGCCATTTGTGAGGCCAGCTTCTGCAACGCTTGTTTTTCGCCCTCAAGTTGTTCCTCTATGGGTTTCAGTGCGGCACGTGCTTCTGTCTCGTCGACGAGTGCCAGTATCCGTTGTCCGCACACCGGACAGGTGTCGCCCGTGGCAAGCTGCGAGCGTAATTGTTTGGCGGCATCGCCAATCATCATCCGTGCTGCGTTGCAGGCTTTCTCCATCCGGGCTACTGTTTGCTCCTGTTGGCCGTGCAACGCCTGCTTGGTCGCCAGCTCCTGTTTCAGCAGTTCGGCTTGGGTGGCGATGGCCTGCAACTCCTTGTTTGCATTGTCTATAATATCCTGTTGTACACGGCTTTCGGTCAGTATGCGGTCGGCCTCGGCAATGGCTTCGGTCAGGTGGCCGAGTTGTTTGGCTTCGCCAATAATCCGCTCGGGGTCAAGTGCTTTCAGTGCCTCAACCTTGGCTGCATGTTTTTTTCGGGCCTCGGCTGTGGCCTGTGCGGCTTTTTCAGTGTCCGCCTGTGCCTGTTCCAAGGCCGATTTCCGTTGGGCGGTGAGGGCGATAAGCTCCTCGCTGCGATGCTTGTTCTCCTCCAGCAGTGCGGCACGCTGTCCCAACCCCTTCTGGAATGCCTCGTGTGCCGACGGGATTTCGGCCATGAGCCTTTTTTCGGCATCCAGTAACCGCTGTCGTGCTTCGATTTCTTTCAGTCTCGTTTCGGCCTTTTTCAGCCGTTCGGTGGCCTCGTCGCGTTGCTTGTGCAGCCGTGCCAGCTCGGCTTTCTTGCTTTCGATTACTTCGTCGCTCAGCAGCAGCGCCCCGATGTTTTCGAGGTTGGCGCGGGCTTCGCGCAGTTGCTGGCCGAGCATGGTGGTACGCTCATAGATGCGGCTTCCCACAAGGCTGTATATCTCGGTATGGGCCAGTTTCTCGAGCAGGCTGGCTTTCTCGTCGGCACGGCTCCTCAGGAATCGTGAAAACTCGCCCTGCGCCAATATCGACGTGCGGCAGAACTGCTCAAAACTGAGGCCGATAAGTTCGGTGACACGTGCCACGGCCTCCTTGTTTTTCCATTCGGTGTCGTCGCCAAACAGCAACTGCTGTGGTGCCTGCAACCGACCGGTGCGTGCGCGGCGTGCGCTCCAGGTGGCCTCGTAGTCGCGGCCGTCGACATTGAAGCCGAGGCGCACACAGCCCTCGGTGGTGCCGTGCCGCAGCATGTTGGCGGTGTTCTGCGCTGTGGTCTCGTCGTTGCCAAAGTGCATGGTCTGTCCGAGGGCGGCACTCAGGCGCGGCGTTTTCCCGTAGAGGGCCAGGCAGATGGCATCGATAATGGTGCTTTTGCCGGCACCGGTCTCGCCGGTGATGACAAACAGGTTGGCACTGCCCAGCACCGGACCGTCGAAGTCGATGTCGGCCTGCTCGATCGAGGCCACGTTCTCTATATGCAGCAGTTTCAGTTTCATGGCTCGGGTTCGTTGGTCAGTTCCTCTATCATTTGCCGCCAGTCGTCGGGTAATGAGCTGCCGGTGTTGACGTGGGCGAAGTGCATGGCGGCGATGTCGGCCGGGCTTTTGGTCTGCATCTCGCTGAAAGTGATGAGTGTGGGCGAGGTATCGGGCAGGGGAGTCTCGGGTGGGGCGGTGAGGGCTATGGTGCAGTAGTGCAGCTGTTTGCCCTCGATGGCATGCATGATGCGCTCCACATAGTCGGCTGGGCGCGAACCGTCGCGCAGCAGGTTCAGGCGCAGGTATCCTGCCTGGTCGCTGTCAATCAGTGCCAGTTCGTTTATGGCCTCGTCGAACGTGGCGGGTTCGGCTGGCAGGGTGAGCAGCGGCATGGGGTTGGCGATGTCGATATGCTCCACTGCGACCGGGCCGTGGTGCTGCACGTCGACCTTCAGAAGCCCGTGCTGTCCGCCGCTGTCGAAGCTGGTGGGCAGCGGTGAGCCGCAGTACCAAGCCACCGGAGCGTCCGACACACGCTGTGCTTGGTGAATATGGCCGAGGGCCAGATAGTCGACTCCGCTGTCGGCAGCGGCCATGTCGCCTATGCGGGTGGCCTCGAGGCCTCCCACGGGGTTGTTCGACCCCTGCGCCCCTTCGGCCCAGAGGTGCGCCATCATCACCACCGGCAGGCCGTCCACATTGCGCTCGGCCACCATGTCGGCCAAGTGCTTGAAAAAGGCTTGTTTGCGTTGTTCGCGTGGCAGCTCGGGGTTGTCCGAGGGGTAGTTCTGTTCGTAGATATGTGGTACGGCGATGATGTACCCTTTGCCCTCGATGGCGACGATGAAACGCTCCCAGTCGACCTCGCCGTCGGCCGTGCGTTCGGGTTGGCCTACAATGCGCATTCCCAGCTGGTTCCAGATGCGTCCTTCGACCTGCAGCGAAGCCTTGCTGTCGTGGTTGCCGGCGGTGACCACCAGCTGCATCGACGGGCACTCGCTGCGCAGGCGCAGCAGGGTGTCGACATACAACTCGTGGGCCGCCACGGGCGGTGCCGCACGGTCGTACACGTCGCCGCATACCAGCAGCGCGTCGGGCTGCTCGCGCCGCACGATGTTGCACAGTTGCACCGCAAAAGCGCGCATCTCCTCCGTGCGGTCGTGTTCGTAGAGGGTGTGGCCAAGGTGCCAGTCGCTGGTATGCAGAATTTTCATCGTCTCTGTGCTGTTCAAAATTACGCTGCAAAGATACTAATAAAAATGGAAACATGAAAGCCAATGAGCCAAAATGTTTCACCACAGTCTGTTGCCTGCTCGTTGTTCAGTCGTTGTCCGGTCGTTGTCCAGTCGTTGTTCAGTCA
Organism: Bacteroidales bacterium; assembly: GCA_017448185.1. Taxonomy (GTDB): domain Bacteria; phylum Bacteroidota; class Bacteroidia; order Bacteroidales; family P3; genus Colimorpha. The sequence goes on along the minus strand of JAFSLX010000013.1, from coordinate 19 downwards.
ATCACTGAACAACGACTGG
>JAFSLX010000012.1 GCA_017448185.1 Bacteroidales bacterium | reverse complement strand
TCAGTCGTTGTTCAGTGTTTGACTGAACAACGACTGAACAACGACCGAACAACGGCTGAACAACGGAGTGTGGAAAGCGGCATTGCCGTGGGTTTTCAATAGGTCGAGGCAACAGCATGAAAATTAAAAGGAATCTCCTATCGGAGAATATAAACGAATGATATACAACATGCTATTAAAAGTAAGCCCCTATGGGGCAAATACGCCGTGGGCGTTTTCTTTTGGTTGTTTGATTTGATAAGTTAGCCTCGTTGTGTGAGGGAGACTAATCTTCCTGGAAGTAGACACGTTTGACCCGCGGAGCGATTGATGTGAGGAGCTCGTAGGGGATGGTGCCGGCGGCATCGGCGTTGCGTTGCAGCAGGTCGCCGTCGCCGAAGAAAACGGCGGTGTCGCCCTCGCAGGCGTCGGGGATGTCGGTGATGTCGACGAAACACATGTCCATGCAGACGCTGCCGATGATGGGTGCGCGCTGATTGCGGACGAGGACCGAGCCGCGACCGTAGCCGAGCTGGCGACTGAGGCCGTCGGCGTAGCCGATGGTGATGATGGCTATGCGAGTGGGGCGCTGCGCTACGAAGCGGCGGTTATAGCCTACGCTGTCGCCCTCGGGGATGGATTTGATTTGCGATATGCGTGTCACCAGGCGGCTCACCTGCTGCAGGCTCTGCTGCACTTCGGGCTCGGGGCTGATGCCATAGAGGCCGATGCCGAGGCGCACCATGTCCATCTGTGCCTCGGGGAATCGGGTGATGCCCGAGGAGTTGAGTATGTGGCAGAGTGGGGCCGGGTGTGTGGGATTTGATGTTTTGAGTTTGGTTTTCAGTGCGGTGCTCCACTGGCGGAAGCGGTCGATTTGCAGGCGGGTGAAGTCGTCCATGGCGGGGTCTTCGCTGCAGGCGAGGTGGGAAAAGATGCTGCGCACGTCGAGCACGTCGGAGGCTTGACTGAGCTGCTCGGCGAGGGTTTCGACGTCGTCGCCCATGAACCCGAGGCGGTGCATGCCGGTGTCGAACTCGACGTGCACGGCGCAGTGTTCGTCGTGCAGGCGCACACGCTCGGAGAAGAGCTTGAGGATGCGGAAGCTGTAGATGTCGGGTTCGAGGTGGTAGCGTATGATGTCGTCGAACGAAGCTTCTTCGGGGTTCATCACCATGATGGGCAGGGTGATGCCGTTGCGGCGCAGGTCGACCCCTTCGTCGGTGTAGGCCACGGTGAGGTAGTCGGCATGGTTGAACTGCAGGGCGTTGGCCACCTCGATTTTGCCGGCGCCGTAGGACGAGGCCTTGACCATGGCCATGAGCTTGGTCTGGGGGCGGATGCGCGAACGGTAGTAGTTGAGGTTGTGAATCAGGGCACTGAGGTTCACCTCCATGACGGTTTCGTGCGATTTGCGCTGCAGCAGTTGTGCGATGTTCTCGAAGCCGAAGACGCGGGCGCCTTTGAGCAGGACGGTCTCGCTTTCGATGGTGTTGAAGTCGAACTGCTGCATGAAGTCGTGGGTGGAGGGAAAGAAGTTGACCGACGGCAGGTCGGCGAAGGCCTCCTTGTTGTGGCAGAGCGCCGGGCCGATGCCGATGAGGTGCGTGATGCCGCGCTGACGGACGAGGTCGGCCACCGAGGCGTAGAGTTCGCTGTCGGGGATGCCGGTCTGTAGGAAGTCGCTGATTATAAGTGTCTTGTTATGGTGGCGATGGTCGTGCTGCAGGTAGTCGAGTGCGATGGAGAGCGAGTTGAAGTCGAGCGAGTAGCTGTCGTTGATTATCAGGCTGTTGTTGATTCCCTCTATCATTTCGAGGCGCATCTCGACCGGGATGAGGCGTGCGCAACGGTCGGCAATGACGGATGGGGCGTAGCCGAGGTAGAGCATGAGGGTGATGCAATGCATGACGTTTTCCTGCGAGGCGCGGTCGACAAAGGGAATGACGATGTCGAAGGTTGAGCTGTCATGGCTGACGGTGAGCCGTGTGTGACGGTTCTCAATGTGCATTGCATTGAGGCACACGTTGTTGTCGGCGGCTGAGCCCCAGGTGAAACGGTTGATATGGCGGAAGCTCTCGATGTCGGAGAGCACGGAATGGATGTCCTTGTGGTCGGTGGAGTAGATGAGCACGTCGCAGTGGGTGAAGAGCTGCAGTTTTTCGGCCACTTTCTGCTGACGGGTGAGGAAGTTCTCGTCGTGGGCCTGTCCGATGTTGGTGAAGATGCCGATGGTGGGTTTGATGACCTGTTGCAGGCGTGTCATTTCGCCGGCTTCGGAGATGCCCGCTTCGATGATGGCCATGCGGTCGTCGGCCGACATCTGCCACACCGACAGAGGAACGCCAATCTGCGAGTTGTAGCTTTTGGGGCTGGCGGAGAGGCGGCCGTCGGGCGAAAGCAGTTGCACGAGCCAGTCTTTGACGATGGTCTTTCCATTGCTGCCTGTGATGCCTACCACGGGGATGGAAAATTGGCTGCGGTGCTGAGCGGCAATGGCTTGCAGGGCTGCCACCACGTCGTTGACACGCCAGATGTTGGCTTTTGGGCAGTCGACATGGCTGTCGGCCGGCACGACGAAGTTGCGTACACCGCTGAGGCTGAGGCTTTCGATATATCGGCAACCGGTGTTGCGTTTGGTGGGGATGGCAAAGAAGAGGGTCCCTTCGGGCGAGCCCAGTTTGCGGCTGTCGGTAAGGAGGGTGGTGATTTCGTCGTCGGGGAAGGGCAGGGTGGTGTCGACGGCGTGCAGCAGGGAGTGTAATGCGGATGCTTTCATACGTTTTTCAATACATGATAACCGATGCGGCACGAGAGGCATCGGTGGTTATGACAATAGGAATTGTACAGTTGCAGCAGGGCTTGGCTCTGGGCGGCGTTCTCGGGGGCGATGCCGGCGGCTGCCCATTGGCGGACGATGCGGTTGTCCTCGGGTGGCAGCTGCATCAGCAGGTCGACGGCACGGTCTTTGTACTCTTGCTGGCCGTGAGTGGCACCGTAGACGAAGAGCAGGGGTACCCATGCGTTGATGACCAACAGTGATGCCTGCATCTTGCCGATTCGTTTGGGGGTGGACTTGGCCGAGCGGAGACCGAAACGGTAGTGGTCGTCCCAGTAGGCTGAGGCTTGCTGGTTGAAGAGGGCGGCAATCTCCTTCGCATCGGATATGGCGAGGAGTGTCGAGAAAAGGCTTGATGATTGCGACACGAGGTGGGCGAACTGGCTGATGCGGATGGTGGGGAATGCCGAGGGGCGCAGGCGATAGAACCGCCAGAGGTAGGAACCCACCGGTTCGAGCGATGCACCGGTGCGGATGGCCTCGTAGTCAGCTTGTAGCTGGCGCGGGTAATCGTCCTCGAAATAGCCTTCAAGCAGGCCGGCCTGCCCCATCAGCAGGGCCTCGATGCGCTGCGGATTGTCTTTCCAGCGGGCCAGCAGGCGCTGGTCGGTGGCTTTGGCCGTCAGTTCGAAGGGCAGCGCGTTGACACGGCCACCGAAATAATGCGCCATCAGCCAGTAGCAGGTCTGCTCCCAGCTGCCGTGGCTTTCGTCAAGCAGGCGGCGCACCACGTCGGATTTGCCCTCGATGCGCTCCACCACGAGGCGGTCGAGGTAATTGTTCAAAAGAAAAGAGGGTAGGGCAGGCAGCTTGGCGGCACAGGGTATGGTCTCGGAGGAGCGTAGCAGATGTTCGCACTGCGCTTCGAGGCCGTCTGGAATATAGTCCTTCAGCTGTAGCGTTGGGGGCTCCTTGCCGTTTTCGAGGGTGATGCGGCAGTCGTGCTCGTAGACCACGTGCAACACAATGTTATTGTAGCGTTTGTCCTGCGAATGATGGTGAGCTTTCCAGTCTGAAGTGTGGATATGCACTTCGATGTTGCCGACCCAGTCGACCCCATCGAGTGTGATACGGGCGTTGAAGAAATCGGGACCTGCGTCGCGATTCAGTTCCCCAGCACGGTGTACCGTCAGCACCTGACCGTCGGTGGTGGTCAGGTCGTGTCCGGCGGCAAACAACTGATGTTGCCACACATACTGTAGGAACTCTTCGGTCATCAGTTGAACATTTCCTTCATTTTGTCAAAGAATCCGCGCTCCTGTTTGGTGGGGGTGGGTTGGAAGTTGGGGTGGCTTTTCAGTTTCTCCAGCATCTCTTTCTCTTCCTTGGTAAGGTTTTTCGGTATCCAGACGTTGAGGCTGACCAGCAGGTCGCCACGGCCGTAGCCGTTCATGATGGGCAGTCCTTTGCCACGCAGGCGTACCACACGGCCCGAGGGCGTGCCGGGGTCGATTTTGATTTTCACCTTGCCGTTGAGGGTGGGAATCTCAACCGATGCACCGAGGGCAGCTTCGCTGAAGGTGATGAAGGCGTTGTAATAGAGGTTTGCATCCTGGCGCTCGAAGGTCTCGCTGGGAATTTCTTCGATGAGGACGATGAGGTCGCCTGCGATGCCGCCGCGTGGAGCCGCGTTGCCCTGCCCCGACATGGCTAACTGCATGCCGTCCTGTACGCCGGCAGGAATGTTGATGGTGATGATCTCGTCACTTTTAACAATGCCGTCTCCGTGGCAATCGTGGCATTTATCCTTGACAATGCGTCCTTCGCCACCGCAGTGCGGACAGGCGCTTTGGGTCTGCATCTGGCCGAGGATGGTACGTTTCACCTCGGTGATGACACCGCTGCCGTGGCAGTGCGGGCAGGTTTCGAGTTTGTTGTCTTTGGCACCCGTGCCGCCGCAAGTTTTGCAGGGCACGTATTTGCTCACCTTGATTTTCTTCTCGCATCCGCGGTCGATTTCCTCGAGCGTCAGTTTCACTTTGATACGCAGGTTGCTGCCGCGCAGCACACGGCGAGTCGGGCCGCCTCCAAAGCCGCTGAAACCAGTGCGGAAGCCACCACCGAACAGGTCGCCGAAGATGCTGCCAAACTGCGAGAAAATGTCGTTCATGTCCATGCCGCCTTGACCGTAGGTGCCGTCCATGCCGGCCATACCGAACTGATCGTAGCGGGCTTTCTTGTCGGGATTGCTCAGCACATCGTAGGCTTCTGCTGCCTCCTTGAACTTTTCCTCGGCCTCTTTGTCGCCGGGATTACGGTCGGGATGGTATTGCAAAGCCAGCTTGCGGTAGGCTTTTTTCAGTTCCTCGGGAGTTACATTCTTGTCGACACCGAGTACTTCATAATAATCTCTTTTTGCCATATTCACCTCCTTTAACAAGCCACAACCACTTTGGCGTAGCGTAATACCTTATCGTTGAGGAAATAACCTTTCTCAATCACATCCACCACGATGCCTTTCTGTGCTTCGTCGGCTGCAGGTATCTGGGTGATGGCTTCGTGCAGGTTCTCGTCGAACTTCTCTCCTTTCACAGTCATGGCTTTCAAGCCTTTCTGCTCGAGAATCTTGATCATCTTGTTGTAGATTAGCTGCACCCCTTCGTCATCGCCGAGGGTGGCTAGGGCACGTTCGAAATCATCGATAACCGGCAGTATGGCCTTGATGGTGTCGCGGCTGCCGTTGAGCAGCAGGTCGGCTTTCTCGAGGTTGGTGCGTTTGCGATAGTTCTCGTATTCGGAATAGAGGCGCAGGTATTTGTCGTTGAGTGCAGCCAGTTTCTCGCCCAGCTCCTGCACTTTGTCTTCTTCTGTGGTCTCGGCACTCTCCTGAGTGGCGTTATCTTCGGCTACGTTCTCGGCAGCCTGCTGTTCATTCTGTTTGTTGATAGGTTCTTCTTCAGTTTTTTTCTCTTTTTTGCTCATTGCTTAGTGTTTTTTCTATTCTTCTATCAAAAACGCTGCCAATGTCAGTGCTGACTGCCATTTTGTCACCACCTGAAAATATCGAGCGGTTTTCTGGGTCGTTTGGCAGTGAGCCACTTGAATCCCTGTAAACGCTTCTTCTCTTCGGGCAGGCTCATTACGGGATAGGTTTGCATGTCAGGATTGTCATAGGTGACCACCCTTTCAGGGGCTCGAGCGGTGTCGAAATAGATACGCATGTCGGTACCGATACCCACATTGACACCAACCAGTCTCGGCCGGCCTTTCTCATCGTCCTCGGTGATGTAGTATACCATCTCGGCATTGCCTTTGATGTCGGCATAGTTGGGTTCTCCATCGGTGAAATAAACTATGCCCTGTTTCCCTTTCAGTTGGTTGTATTTCTCGCGGTCTACCTGCTGGATTGCAAAGCAGTTGCTGCGCAAGTAGGCACGCTTCACTCCTGCACTGTCGTGCAATGTCTCTATGGTGTCGGCAGTGCACTGGTAATGTTCGTACCACAGTACCGGCGATTTGAAAAGCGAGAGTGTGGAGTCTGCCACGCTGTAGAACAGCGAGTCGCACATGGCCTGTGCATCGTGACGGAATACCTTCACCTTATAGTTTGCCCTGACGGTCTGCAGGTTATTGGCGGTGTCGGTGGTGATATACACAGTGTCGGCATGCACGTACAGCGAATCGCCTTCGTCGACGAATACCACCATTGCGCTGTCGGTCACATAGGCGAAGCATTTGTTCTGGTTTGTTTCGCCATAGCGTCCTGTGCAGGTGATATTGTTTGTGCTGTCGATGATGCGAACATTCCCCAATGCCTCGCCGAAGCGGCCTTCCGAGTCGTAATAGAGCGTATCGCTCTCGATGGAGTGACCTCGGTCGCTGACAAAAGATTCCTTGTACGAGATGGCAAAGCGGCTCTTGGTATGATAATCTCCCAGTTCACTATATATCACTGACGAGTCGGTGTAGATATACGTTGGGCTTTCAAAATGAGCCACCTCGCTCTGTGTGTTATAGTTAAGATAGTCGGTTATCAGCAGCGACGATGAGTCGGAAAGCTTTACCTCGTCGTAGATGTAGAATTCCTTCTCTTGCGAGTTGTAGTAGCCTTGTCGGCTGTCGAGCGTGCGTCCTTTGCTTGTGGTGTGTCCCCATTGGTCGTAATAGCCGAGTGACTGGTTACGGTCGTAGGTCAAGTGGTTGGCTTTTAATATTGTGCTCCCGTCGATTAGCACCACAGTGTCGGCCCAGATGTCGAGCACACGGGTGTCGGCATCGTAAATCAGCTGGTTGCCGTAGATGGTGGTGGTGTCGGTGAGTTGTATTTTTACTTTGCGGAAGGCGTAGAAGTTGTTGGCCTCGATGTCGTAGTGGGCCGAATCGGAGGTAAGTGTCATTCCCTCGTGCGAGGCTTTTACGCCGCGGTACAGTATCCAAAGGTTTCCGTTGTCGGCTGCGCGTGCACCCATGCCCGAGGAATATTGTATTATCTTCTGGGCATTGGCTGGCAACAGTCCGCACAGGGCTACCAATATGAGTACTATCTTTTTCATGTCCATAAAAACAAGCGACTTCTAAAAGAACAGCCTTGAAGCGGTGGTTTTAGAAGTCGCCCGCGACTATGTTATGTTGTCAGTTTATTTCGTACGCGATCCCAAGCGGTCCATGGCGCAACGGAAGCCGATCCAAGAGGTGGACTTGTCCTGATCGTAGTAGCGGCGGGTACTGGCCTGCAGGTAGTAGGCACGGTCTTTCCAGCTGCCGCCTTTCACCACGCGCACCTTGTTGTTCACCAGCGAAGTGGTCGGGTTCTCTTTCTGGTTGTCGGTGGTACGACGGTACATATTGTTGGTCCAGGTGTCCTCGGGGCTCATTTTGACGCCACTGCCCTCTTCGGACTCCTCGTCCTCTTCATATTCGGATTCTTCTTCCTCCTCTTCCTCGCCTTCTTCCTCGCTGTTCTCGTCGGTGGCGCTCTGCCAGCCGTCGGTGCCGAGGTTCGAGGCGCGGTCGCCGTCAAGGTAGTTCACGTTGTTTGCCTGACGGTAGTTGCGGCGGTTGGCATCGTAGTCGACATCCTTGCGCACAATCAGACCGTCCTCGCCAATCATCACCTCGCCGTCCTCGTCGACCTCGTAGGTGCGGTAGATGTTACCACGGAAGGGGTCGAGGTCGTCGCCACCGTTGGGGTTGACCACCTTACGGTAGACATCCATGCACCATTCGCTGACGTTACCGGCCATGTTGTACAGGCCGTAGTCGTTCGGGAAGTACCACTTCACGGGGCAGGTATAGTCCCAGCCGTCGTTCAGGTTGCCGGCCACGCCCATGGCATCGCCGCGGGTACGCTGGAAGTTGGCAAGGAACTGGCCGTAATATTTCTTGTTGGCCGAACGCAGGCTCTGACCGGCCCACGGATAGGTCTTATGCTCCACAACACGCTCGTCGTAGGTGTTGCCAATCAGGCCAAGGGCTGCAAACTCCCACTCAGCCTCTGTTGGCAGGCGGTAGTAGGGGAACAGGATACCGTCGGACTGACGCACATTGCGCTCCTCGCCACCGTTGGAGGGGTTCAGGTCGACCAAACCTTTCTTGGTCTCGCCCTCGTAGCGGCCGGCAAGGTACACGTCGGTCTGGAATGCATTGGGTCCGATATTTTCCTGGTCGAGCATGATGATACCCATGTCGATGAGCACTTTCTCGTTGACGCGGTCGGTACGCCAGGTGCAGAAGGCCTGAGCCTGCTCCCAGGTGACACCCACCACGGGATAGTCCTTGTAGCTGGGGCTTTGGAAGTAGTAGTCGACAAAGCCTTCGCGCCAGCCCAGCTTGCTGCGCCAGGTGGCGGTGTCGGGATAGATGGCGCGCACCTTTTCGGGGTACTCCTCGCCATAGGCGCGGCGCATCCAGTAGACGAATTCGCCATACGCCTCGTTGCTCACCTCGGTCTCGTCCATATAGAACGACGAAACGGTCACCGTGTGGGCTACGTTGTCCCAGTGGTAGTGCGGGTCTTCAGTAACATGGCCCATCACAAACGAGCCACCCTCGATGAACACCAGTCCGGGTGCGGTACCCTGCTGCGTGTGGTCGGAAACATCGTATCCGCCCCACGTCGGGTCGTTGAGGTTCCAACCCGTGGTGCTCGATTTGCTGCTCTTGTTCCAGCAGGAGGTCAGCATCAGCATTGCTGCCATCATCAGGCATGAGATTCTGAGTACTTTCATAATATCTTTCTTTGTTTTATTTCTATATAACGTATGTTTCGCTATTTTGTTTCATTTCTTCAATTAAAATGACGGGCAACGCACGGCGCGGATCTTCTTTTTGTGCTCGGGCACAGGCATTAGGATGCCCAGCGTCAGCTCATGCGCTCCGCCCGTGACGTTGGCCAGTTTCGACACCGTCACGTCGTAGCTGTAGCCCACTTTGAAGAAGTCCTGCTGTATGCCGGCCATGAAAATGAGGGCGTCGGCATTGCTTTTTTCAGCACCGCGTATTTTGCCGTGACGGTACCACACGCCCACCACAACGGGCATCCAGTCGAGGTTTACACCGAGGTTGAAATAATGGTCGCCGCCCTGGTACTGGTAGATGATGTTGGGCGATACAATCGGGCTGCCCATGCCGAGCGACGACTGGCGGCGCTCCTCTTCGGCCACGTTGATCAGTCCGCCACCATGCACCGTAATCTTCATCGGCACAAGGTCTTCCGAGTAGAAAGCCTGGTTGGGCTGTGTCAAGTGCGCGGCAGCCACACCGGCATACCAATGGGAGCTCGAAACCAGCACACCGGCGTTGAAGTCGACGCTCATCTTGCTCAGTTTGTCGGGAGGAGTGGCGTTGGTTGCCAGTGAGAAACCAAGATCGCGATCAATCTGGTCGGGGAAGCGCAGGTAGTTGTCCCAGCGCAGGTTGGTATTTACTACCGAGGCCTGCAAAGCGGCGCTCAGGAAAATGTCCGAACTCACTTGGAAGCGGAACGAGTACATCGCACCAAGCATGTTGGTCGACAAGGCACCGTGGTCACCCACGCGGTCGGTCATCAGTATAACGCCCACGCCACCGTGCAAATCGTTGATATACTGGTCGTACGATGCCGAGATGGTGGTATACGGGCTGACGAGCGACGGCCACTGTGAACGATAGCTTATCGACACACGGGGCGCCACTGCCGAACCGGCCATGGCGGGGTTCAAATACAACGGATTGGCATAGAATTGAGAGAAGCCGATATCCTGTGCACCTGCTGTCACCGAGGTGAGCAGCATGGCCCCGAAAAGGGCTCTCTTGAGGCTATTTTTCAGCTTTATTTTTGTCATATTACAGGCCTATAATCAATCGGCAATATTACTAATAATTTTCCATATAAACGCCTTTTCTGGAAAAATATTTTACAACTCGCACAATTTCAATAAAATATTTTTTCTTGAATGCGCCGTTTTTTTTCGTAAAAACCGTTGTTTCACAGCGTTATTTCCCATTTTTCACTCTTTTTTCAATGGGTTTCATCGTGCTTTTCGCTCCCTCTTCTTTGTCTGTTGCCAGTTGTTGTTCAGTCGTTGTCCAGTCGTTGTTCAGTCGTTGTTCAGTCAAACACTGAACAACGACTGAACAAC
>JAFSLX010000011.1 GCA_017448185.1 Bacteroidales bacterium | reverse complement strand
TTTCAATAGCAAATGCCTAACAATCGGACGGCCACAAAAATACCCCGTAGGGGTTTTCTTTCAATATCAAATGCCAAACGGCGTAATTTGTTTTCCCCGTAGGGGATATCTTTCAATAGCAAACGGCAAAAAAACGACCATTCATCCGGCTCGGGCAGCAGTGTGTGAGAGTTTTTTTTCATTTGTTGTGTCTATTTCCGAAATTTTATGTATCTTTGCAGCGTCGTTTCGCCACCAAGGTGGCGGTCGGCAGACATATAAGAAAGACGTTGTAACGGCGTTTATCTGCGGCTTATCGAACTTCGCAACTTCTAATGACTACCGCAATGACGCAATGTTCATCGTCCATGGGTTGGTATACGAGCAGTATATCAATATGCGTGGGCTTCGGCATTGCTTATTCTGTAGTCAAAGGCAATGCGAAGGCCAGATAAGCGGGATAAGCAAATCGACTTGACCCGCGCTTCTTTTTTATGTGTTTATTGAACGGAAATATTAACATTTTAACAATAAACATCATGAAGAAAAAACTATTCCTTTTATTTGCCGCCTTAATGGCGATGGGGCAGAATGCTTTTGCCTATGATTTCTCGGCAATAGCGCCGTCGGGTCAGACATTGTATTATACAATTATTGATCCGGTCAACCATTATGTAAAGGTCACTTATCCAAATGATGCACTAATTGGAGATGAACCATGGTTTGACCCAAGGTCTGCAATCGATTCATGGGGTACTAACCCATTGCCCATGGGAGCATTGGTGTTACCTGACACTGTGTTGTTTAATGAAACAAATTATATACTACGAGCTGTGGGCTCTTATGCTTTTTCTGGTTGTCCAATTACTTCTGTTGTAATGCCCAATACTGTAGACAGTATAGGAGGTTGTGCTTTTCAGAATTGCACATATTTATTAAGCGTTACTTTCTCAAACTCGCTACGATTTATTGGACCTTACGCACTAAGCGGATGTTGTTTGGGTGATGTTGTGCTACCACCCTCTGTTCAACGGATAGAATATGGTGCATTACGTTCATCCAACATCACTAATATTACCTTGAATGACTCCATTCAACACCTTGGGGAAGGATGTTTGGGCGGTAACCCATTTACGTCATTATTTATTCCTGCATCTGTAAACGATATAAGTGGCATATATGGTACTGCTGGCATATGTTCAGGTGGTTCTCTAACATCCATTGTCGTTGATCCAAATAATCCGTATTATGATAGTCGCGACAACTGCAATGCTATTATTAACAATATGGGAGTAGTAATTCAGGGTTGTAATAACACCATCCTCCCTGAAGGTGTTTTGAAAATAGGATCCAGTGCCTTTGCAGGATGTGATTTTAATACATTTGTTGTGCCAAGTTCTGTTATTGAGTTTGGAGATGGTTTATGTCACTGTAATAAATTGATAATTAATTCGACAACGATATTGGGTGCAGGTCCTTTTGGAGACCCTTACGGACCATTTTGGGATACTGTTCAATTAACCAGCGAGGTTCCTCCGACTATGATTAATTCCTATTCACCCGATCCTTGTATTTTAAACACGATTATTATTGTGCCCTGTAATTCATTAGCCGCCTATCAAGCGTCAAGTTTTTGGAGTCAGTTCACAAACTTGAGTGCACTTGGTACTCCGCAAATTACGGTGAATGCCGAACACGGCATTGCTACCGTAGATACCTATCCCACTTGCGGCAACAACACGGCCACCGTCAGCGCCACTGCCACCGAGGAGCATTACCACTTTGTCCGCTGGAGCAATGGCAGCACGCAGAACCCCTACACGCTGGTGCTGAACGGCAATACAACGCTCACCGCCATCTTTGCCATCGACAGCTTCACAGTCACTGCCACAGCCGCCAACGCCATGGGTTCTGTATTGGGTGGCAACACGGTCCCCTATGGTACTACGGCCACCATTACAGCCATTCCATCAGGAAATAATATCTTCCTCAGCTGGAGCAATGGTGTGACTGACAACCCCTATACTCTCACCGTCACCTCCGACACTGTGCTACAGGCTTTGTTCACCTTACAAGACACCGTTGTGCTGTATGATACTTTGTATGTCGATGTGCACGACACCACCTATATCGACGTTCATGACACCACCTACGTGCCGGTCCACGATACCACTTATATTAATGTGTATGTCCACGATACAACCTATGTCCCTGTTCACGATACCACTTATGTGGATGTTCATGATACCACCTATGTTCCGGTCCACGATACCACTTATACCAATGTATATGTCCACGATACCACTTATGTAGATGTCTTTGTGCCAGTTCACGATACCACCTATATCAGCGTACATGATACAACGGTGATACTCGACACCTTGACGCTGACCGAATACGTGCATGACACAACTGTGGTGCTCGATACCTTGACAATGACCGAGTATGTTCACGATACAACGGTGATAGTTGATACACTGACGCTATACGATACAATGGTTGTAAATAATTATATTTATGATACCACAACGGTGTACGACACGGTGACCCTGACGGAATACGTCCACGACACCACCATCATCGCCGCCGACACGCTGTACCTGACCGAGTATGTGCACGACACGACGGTGGTGGACAACTACATCTACGACACCATCGTTAATACGGAGTATGTCTATCAGACCGACACCGTCGTTGTGGACAACTACATCTATGACACAACGGTGTTAATCCAGACCGACACCGTTGTGGTCGACAACTATATCACCGACACGTTGACCGTGACGGATACGATTGTGGTGGACAACTACCTGACCGACACGCTCTACCTGTGGGATACGCTCTATCTGACCGATACCGTCTATATCCATGATACCGTCTATATCCACGACAGCGTGGGTGTGGACGACGTGGCGACGGTAAGCTACACAGTCTATGCCACGGGGTCGCAGATTGTAGTGGAGGGTGATTTCGACGGCCAGGTGGCGCTGTACGACGTGAACGGACGCGTGCTGGCCGTGAAGAGGAACGACCTGGGCACGATAAGGTTCGACGTGGCGTCCTCGGGTGCCTACCTGATCAAGGTGGGTAACCATCCGGCAAGGAAGATTGTGGTGGTGAGATAGCCTCTACGAGACACTATAAACTTTGGCAGCAGGAGGTTATCTCCTGCTGCCTTTTTTCGTCGATGCGAGGTTGAGGTAAACTCCACGAAAAAACTTTTTTTCGCCTCAGGAGGGATGTAAGTGAAGATGAAAAACAGGAACCGAAGACTTGATAGTTGGAATAAAAAATACACACAAAATGCTGACAACCAATTTCAAATTTGATTTTTCGTTTTTTAATTTGAAAAAAATTTTGCCAGTTTGGAAAATGTTTGTAATTTTGCACCGCTTTTCGAGAGAGAAAAAGCAGCGCTTTTAGTCAAATCGAAAACCACGGAGAGGTGGGTGAGTGGCTGAAACCAACAGTTTGCTAAACTGTCGTACTCGATTAGGGTACCGGGGGTTCGAATCCCCCCTTCTCCGCCAAAAGACGCCCCGCAAGGCGTCTTTTTTAATGATAACCCACGGGGCATAGCGAAGCCCGGTTATCGCGCCTGCTTTGGGAGCAGGAGATCCCCAGTTCGAATCTGGGTGCCCCGACCAGAGATGGCCCCGTAGCTCAGCTGGATAGAGCAACTGCCTTCTAAGCAGTAGGTCCTGCGTTCGAATCGCAGCAGGGTCACACCCAGACGACGGGTGGCAAGGAAATGCCACCCGTCACTTTTTTCTCGCCATGTGAATAAAAATTCGTATCTTTGCCCCGATTTTTTGAATAATAATTAATTAAAATAACATGAGAAAATTTAACAGAATCATTGCAGTGGGACTGTTTGCCGCAGCCCTGACCGTCGGCTCGGTGGCCGATGCCTGCACCAATTTCCTTTTCACCAAGGGCGCTACCAAGGACGGCAGCACCATGATTACCTATGCCGCCGACAGCCACACGCTGTACGGCGAGCTCTACTACCGCAAGGCGGCCGAGTATCCTGCCGGCACTATGTTCCAGGTGGTTGATTGGGACAGCGGTACCAAGCTTATCCAGATTCCGCAGGTGGCCCGCACCTACAGCGTGGTGGGCAACATGAACGAGCACCAGCTGGCTATCGGCGAGACGACCTATGGCGGCCGCGAGGAGCTGGCCAAGGAGATTGAGGGTGGTATCGACTACGGCAGCTATATCTACCTCACCCTGCAGCGTGCCAAGAACGCCCGCGAGGCCATCCAGGTATTGGCTGGTTTCATGAAGGATTATCCCTACCACAGTGAGGGTGAGAGCTTCAGCATCTGCGACCCCAACGAGGTGTGGATTCTTGAACTTATCGGCAAACGCCCCGGCACAGTGAAGGAAGACTTGGCCAAGAAGCTGAAATACAAATATACCGACGGTGCCGTGTGGGTGGCTCGCCGCATTCCCGACGGCTATGTGAGCGGCCATGCCAATCAGGCCCGTATCACCCAGTTCCCCCAGGAGGACAAGAAGTTCAAGAAGGCTAAAGGCAAGGGTCTGCACAAGACTATCAGCAGCGCCCACCTCGACTACCTGTTCGAGCCCGAAGTGGAGTGCGTCTACAGCAGCGAAGTGATTACCTATGCCCGCGCTTGCGGTTGGTATGATGGTACGGATGCCGACTTCTCGTTTGCCGACACCTATGCTCCGCTTACTTTCAGCGGTCTGCGTGGTTGCGATGCCCGCGTCTATGCCATGTTCAACCGCGTGGCTTCGGGTATGCAGCGCTACGAGAAATATGCCATGGGCGATGCCAAAGCCGAGCGCATGCCCCTTTGGATACAGCCCGACCACAAAATCGATGTGCACGAGGCTATGAATCTGATGCGTGACCACTATGAGGGTACCAGCATGGACATGAGCAAAGACCTTGGTGGCGGTCCCTTTAACTGCCCCTACCGTTGGCGTCCGATGGGATTCGAGGTGGATGGCCATACCTATATCCACGAGCGTGCCACCTCGACTCAACAGACCGGCTTCTCGTTTGTGGCCCAATGCCGCAGCTGGCTGCCTGCCAAGGTTGGTGGAATACTCTGGTTTGGTGTTGACGACACCTACTCGACCGTCTATTGCCCCATGTATTGCGGTATTACTGAAATCCCCGTCTGTTTCCGTCAAGGCAACGGCGATATGCTGACTTACAGCGAGACCGCCGCTTTCTGGCTCTTCAACCGTGTGACCAACTTCGTCTACAGCCGCTACAGCGACATGATCAAGGACCTCCAGAAAGTGCAGAACAAGCTGGAAGAGACCTATATCAGCGATGTGCAGAAGTTCGACCAGCGTGCCAAGCAGAGCGAAGGCGAGGCTTTGACCCGTCAACTCAACGATTTCAGTAATCGTGCCGCAGAACGCATGATGAAGGAGTGGACCAACCTCGACCACTACCTGCTGGTCAAATATATGGACGGCAACGTCAAGAAGGAGAAGAATGGCAAGTTCGAGCGCACTGCTACCGGTCAGGCCGTTTTCCCGATGCAGCCCAAGTATCGCGACGAGTGGCTCCGCATGATTGTGAAGGACCATGGCAATATAATCCGCGAGAAGTAATTTTTTCATAAAGTTTATTTAGGTGGGACGCGGACCCTTGCACGGGGTTCGCGTCCTTTTTTTGTTGTCTTATTAAGATAGTTTATTAAAAAAGGGACCAATGGTTCGGCTTTTTTTTGTATTTTTGCAGTTTCAATCAGGCATGATGAAACTGAAGGAATGGATATTATCGTTCTGTAAACCAGAACATAAAAACAGTACAACGACCGAAACAGACGACCCGATGGCGAAATATCTGATAGTGGGACTGGGCAATGTGGGTTCCGAATATGAGGGGACACGCCACAATGCGGGTTTTATGGTGGTTGATGCGTTGGCCAAAGAGGGAGAGGCCTGTTGGAGTCTTGAGCGCCATGCCTACCGCACCGAGGTGCGCTACAAAGGCCGCACGCTGGTGCTTATCAAACCTACCACCTATATGAACCTCAGCGGCAAGGCTGTAAAGTATTGGCTTCAGGCCGAGAAGATTGAGCTGCAGAATCTATTGGTGGTAGTCGACGATATTGCTTTGGAAGTGGGTACCATGCGGATGAAGAAGCAGGGTTCGGGCGGAGGCCATAATGGCTTGGGCGACATTGAGGCTATGCTCGGCACGCAGAATTATTGCCGTCTGCGTGTCGGCGTGGGTAGTCATTTCAGCCGTGGTCACCAGATTGACTATGTGCTCGGTCAGTTTACGGCCGAGGAGACGTCGTTGCTTGAACCAGTTATCAATGATGCATGCGAGATGGTGCGTTGCTTTGCCACGCAAGGCCCCGACCGCGCGATGAATATGTTCAACAAGAAGGGTAATGCCCACAAGGAGGAGACAAAAGAATGAACCTGACGTTGGACATAGGGAATACAGCTGTGAAATGGGCTACCTTTGAAGGCCGCACGATGCTTGAACATGGTTACGATCTGCCTACCGACAAGCTGACCGAGGCAGAGGCTGTGTTGGCCTGTGTCAGCGGTGCGTTGCCCGACACGGTGTATGACATTCCGTTGATTACGGCCGATACTTCGCTCCCAATACGTCTTGATTACAAGACACCTGCCACGCTGGGTGCCGACCGTATAGCGGCAGCCTGCGGTGCTTGGTCGCTTTATGGAGGAAAGCCTTGTTTGATTGTCGATGCCGGTACCTGCATCACTGTCGACTTTCTCGATGCCGAGGGAGTTTATCACGGCGGGGCTATCATGCCGGGTTTGCAGATGAATTTACAAGCATTGCATACTTTTACGGCGAAACTTCCGTTAATAGATATCAGAGGGGTAAATAAAGCCCCAGTGCTTGGACGTACTACCGAGGAGAGCATCCTTGCCGGTACGTTGGGTGCCACCATGCTGGCCTTGGGCGGTTTTGTGGCGTTGTATAAACAGAAAGCGCCTGGATTGGTGGTGACACTGACCGGTGGCGATGCCGACCGTTTGACTGCAGCCGGTGCTTCGGGTTGGGAATTGCAGCCCAACTTGACTATGATTGGTTTGAACGAGATAATGATAAACAATGAGAAATAAGAGACTGATAATAGTTTTAGCAGGTTTGATAGGTTTGCTGAATCTGAATGCCGAGGCACAGAACGGTTTCAATATGCCGCTTTCGCAATTCGGTGTCGGTAGCAGCGAACTGCCATTCAATATGCCGATGGCTACTCGTATGGGAGGAGCGGTATATACCATGGCAGGCAATAATTATGTCAATCCCTTCAACCCTGCTTCGTATGCATCTGTCCAGATGGAGAGTTTTGTGTTCGACATGGGTATGAACATTCAGGTAAGCCGTCTTCGTGCCGGTAATGAGAAACAGTCCGATGCCGATGGTAATCTTGGCTATTTGGCAGTGGCCATGCCGGTGACTCGTTGGTGGAAGGTGGCTGCAGGTTTGATGCCTTACAGCCAAGTTGACTATGAGTCGGTATCGCAGCAGACGGGCGATGATTTCGGTACGGTGAAGACTATTTATGATGGCACAGGTGGAGTGAGCCAAGTGTTTTTTGGAAGCGCTTTTAATCTGATTGGCAATGGCAAAGAAGGACAGCGTCTGCAGGCCGGTTTCAATATAAATTACCTGACCGGCCGTGTGCAGCGTGCCATTTCGTATAAGTTTATGGGAAATGATTCCACGTTCTACATGAACAAACGCCGCTACAAACAGACCTCGGTACATAATTTAGTGTTTGATTTGGGAGTGCAGTACTGGCAACCGATAGGTGAAAAGTACACGATGGTGGCAGGCTTGGTGTATAAGCCTTACCGTTCCATGGATGTGGACGACCTTGCCATGATTTATACCTACCATTCGAGTGACGAAAGTTTGGTCGACACCGTGTTCCCTTTGCCGGGCGAAGATCCAGAGTTTGAAAGCAACCTTAAGTTGTCGCACACTTTTGGCATTGGTCTTAGCTTTGAACGCAACAATCAGTGGAAAGTGGCGGTTGATGCCACGTTTGCAAAATGGAACGATATCAAATACACCGAGAATCCACTTCATTCGATTTTCGGTGCATCTGCACTCAGTTATGGACCCTATAGCCGTTATGCTGTCGGATTCGAGAAGATAGGCAATATGGATGCAGCCAAATATGTTGGACGCATTAGTTGGAGCGTGGGAGCTCACATGCAAAATGGTGTAACTTACTTGCATCTGAACGGACTGGAACACAGAATGGACGAGTGGGGTATAGGAGCAGGAATGACTTTGCCGATGCGTAAAGGCCGTTCGCTGCTTACTCTTAGTGTGGGTTATAGCAGTCTGGGTACGACCGATGTGGTGCAGCGCAACAGTGTGACATTCGGTATAGCTGTGAGTAGCTGTGAGCGTTGGTTTGTAAAACGCAAATACAATTAATAGCAAGAAAAACGCTTTTTGGAGCACTAAACTAACAGATAACAAAAAAAAATAATTATAGCAATGAAAACAATCAAAACACTCACCATGGGAATCTGCCTGACGGCGATGAGTTTCGCTGCTACGGCACAAACACGCGATTGGGGATGCGACGACGATGTGATGCAGGCCACGCTGGAATCGGTGTCGCTCTATCAGGAAGATGTCAAACAGTGGAAGGCTTCGAAAGATAGCCGCTATTTGGAAGAAGCTTATCCTTACTGGAAGACTATCGTTTCCAACTGTCCTCGCCAGAGTAAAAACCTCTACATCAACGGTGCCAACATTCTGAAGACTAAAATTTCGAAGGCCCAGACTGCTGCCGAGCGCGACACTTTGATTGCTGAGTTGATGCACATGTATGATATCCGTATTGCCAATTATGGCGAGGCGGCCAAGTTCACTGCTACTAAGGCAATGGAGTTGGAAAACCTGAAGAAAGACGAGGGTCTGAAAGATTATTATGCTCTTTATTCAGAGGCTGTAAACATGGGTGATGAGCTTGAGGCAGGCTATCTTGTGAAATATATGGAAGCTACTATCAACTATGTTCGTGCCGGTTTTGCCGAGCCCACTTTGGTGGTCGACAACTATGACATTGCCAGCGACAAGTTGGAGGCTGAGCTTCAGAAGAATGCTGCTGACAGCGTGAAGGCCGCTACCATACGTGGCTATATTGCCGGTGTCGAGGCTGCATTCTCACCCTATGCAAGTTGCGAACAGTTGGTGGACATCTATGGCAAGAAGTTCGATGCAGACCCCGAGAATGTTGACCTGCTGAAAAAAATTACCGGTATCATGAAGCGTAAACGCTGCACCGACCAGCCTTTGTTCTTCCAGGCCACAGAGAACCTCTACCGCTTGGAGCCTAGTGCCTCCACTGCCATGCTGATGGGTCAGATGTGCCTCTCGAAGAAGCAGTACTCGAAAGCTGTTGAGTACCTAAGCGATGCAGTCAAGGGAGTGTCGGCTAAGGATAAATATATTGCTTATCTCTATCTTGGTCACGCTTACAACGGAATGAAGAGCTACAGTGCAGCACGTTCGGCATACAACAATGCTGCTGAGGCCGATATGACCAAAGGTGAGCCTTACCGCATGATTGCCATGCTCTACGCATCCAGCACCGGTTCGGCATCGGAGGACAATGTGGGTGGCCGTAGTGCCTATTGGGCAGCTGTAGACAAACTGCAGCGCTCCAAGAGTGTCGATCCTTCGCCCGAAAATGTTGAGGCTTGCAACAGCCTTATCGGTAGATACTCGGCTCATTTCCCCAAACAAGAGGATGCCTTCATGGCTGGACTGGTAAACGGACAGCGTTTCACCATTCCGGGTTGGATTGGAGAATCAACCACTGTCAGAACAAGATAAGTGGTATAGGGTGAATTCCCGAACACAAAGAATTACAACAGGGTATAGAGGCACAAGAGTGTGTGCCTCTATACTTCTGTTTTTTTTCGTTGCATCGTGCAGTAACGATATGGAGTCTATCGACCGGTTTAGCAAGAAAAATCAGCCTGACCAGCAACTGACAGAAGCTTATATTCGTCGAAGCGAATATGGAAAGTTGCAGTTGGAGCTGAAATCCCCAATGATACTACAATATCATAAGCCCGAAACTAAAACGGTGTATCCCAAAGGAGCAAAATTATGTTTCTTTGATGACGATGGCAAAGTCAGGACTTCAATAGAAGCGAGATATGCCATTTCGTTCGACGATAGAAACATAATGAAGGCCCGCGATAGTGTGGTGGTGATAGATTATGTTCATGGAGATACAATTTACCTAAAAGATATCACTTGGAAATCGGACGAAGATTTAATATTCAGTAATCATCCAGTGCGTTCGGTTAATGGGCAACGAATAACATACGGCGATGGATTTGTGAGTGACCAACGATTGGAAAATTTGCACATCACACGGCAACGTGGAACAATTGAATTTCAAGAATAGGACATGCAATATACAGCGAAAGAGCTTGCTCGATTGGTTAAAGGTACCGTCGAAGGCAATGAGAATGTTAAAGTATGGAAACCTTGCAAAATCGAGGAAGGAGAAGAGGGTGGAATCACTTTCTTAGGCAATCCGAAATATACCCATTATATTTATGAGCGTGAAGCCTCGGTTGTTATAGTGCGCAATGATTTCATGCCAGAACATCCAGTCAATTCGACACTTATACGTGTGGAGAACCCCTATATGGCAGTGGCTCGCCTGCTTCATTTCTTCAACGAGCGAAGCAAACCACCTAAAGGTCGTTCATGGAAGAGTCATGTAGGGCGTGGCTCGAAGGTGGGCAAGGACTGCTATATCGGACAATATGCCGTTATAGGTCGACACTCTCAGATTGGCAACAACGTGAAGATTTATCCCAATGTATATATCGGTGATAATTGTAAGATTGGGGACGACACAATTCTGTATGCTGGAGTGAAGGTGTATGAGGGTGTTGAAATCGGTCGTAATTGTATTTTGCATGCTGGTGCTGTAATTGGGGCTGATGGATTCGGTTTTGCCCCTGCCGGAGATGGAAAATGGGATAAAATTGACCAGATTGGTAATGTGGTGCTTGAGGACAATGTCGAAGTGGGTGCCAATACCTGCGTCGACCGTGCAACGATGGGTTCAACAATTCTTCGTCAAGGTGTGAAGGTGGATAATCTCTGTCAAGTGGCTCACAATGTGGTGATAGGACAGAATACGGCTATGGCAGCCCAAGTTGGTGTTGCTGGAAGTTGCCATATTGGAGAAGAATGTATCATTGCTGGCCAGGCTGGAATCGTTGGACATATTAATATTGGCGACCATGTTACAATAGGAGCACAGAGTGGAGTGACCCGCTCTTTTCCATCGAACTCAGTCATTTTTGGAACACCAGCTTCGGAATCCAATAAACGTAAGAAGATTGAGATTCTGTTACGAAACATCGATCAAATTGTTAAACGCATCGATGCTTTAGAAAAGAAATGAAGCCCCGCAGTGTTGTACTGTTTTTGGCCATAGTTTTGGGATTGTTACTTATTATAGGAGTAGCATTTCCAAAGGATGGTATTTCTATAGGAAAGATACATTTGCGTTTTCCTCAACTACATTCGCTTATTGAAAAGCCAGAGCACAAAAACATTGATTTGGAAACGACTACCGAGTCGCAGGAGATGCTTCAGTTGAGGGATTCGATTGCATGGTATCAGTTTTTGGTCGATAGTAGCGAGTTGAGGTTTTGGTTACCAAAAGAGGACTATTTTGATCCCTTTTGGATTGAAGCCGAAAATGCACGTGAATCCCACCAGACGGTACGTGTAGTGCATTACGGTGATTCGCAGATTGAAATGGACCGTATTTCATCACAGTTACGTAGCTATATGCAGGAGACATTTGGCGGTGGTGGTCCAGGTTTGATACCGTTCAGGACTATCATCCCGACATACGCTGTAAGTCAATACTGTACAGGTAACTTGACGCACCTGTCTTCATTTGGTGATAGCACGGTGGTGCGTAGTAGTGGTAACTACGGCCCGATGATGCAGAGTTTTAGACTGCATGGACAAGCTACAGTAAGCATCAAGGCTGCCACTCAAAGTTGGGTTGATGACCGTGTAAAGCATTTTTCAAAGATAGGTGTGCTTTACAATAGGTTGGGTGACACCATGGACATTTCTTTGATGGATGTTAAGGCTGGAACTACGTTTTTACCACATTTCGATGGCACGGGTAGGTCGAAGGCAATGTTCTTCACTGACTCAACCACAGAATCGATACGGCTGAAGGTTAATGGATATGCTGATATGTATGGCATCATGGTTGACGATGGCGACGGTGTGGCGGTAGACAATGTACCCATGCGTGGTTGTTCGGGTCAGCAGTTCACATTAGTAAATGAAGAGTTGTTAATAAGAGCATACACTGACATGAATGTTGGATTGATTATTATGCAGTTCGGTGGAAATTCGGTGCCATACCTCCATCCGGGACAATCTATTTCTGCCTATTGCAATTCTATTGGTAAGCAGATTGACCATTTGCATCAGTGTTGTCCCAAGGCGCGAATATTATTCATTGGGCCGTCGGACATGAGTACGCGCATCAATGGAGAGATGCGGACTTATCCAGTAATACCAGAGTTGATAGATAGTTTGGCTGTTACAGCCCTAAAGCATCATGCTGCATACTGGAGTATTTACCATGCTATGGGAGGACTCAATTCAATGCCAGAATGGAACCGTCAAGGATTGGCAGGTCAGGACTATATACATTTTTCGCAGCGTGGAGCAGACTTGATGGGGGACCGTTTGGCAACTGCTTTCCAGAATAGTTATAGTCTGTATTGTTTGAAGAAAAAAATGAAAATGAACAAGGAGGAGAAAGAATGAGGAGATTTCCGATTTTGCTGATTGCTATTTCAATTTTTTTACCTGGTTTTGCCCAATTAAAGCCGATAGAATTACCACAGTACGATTTTATCAAATATGAATATAATGTGTTGCATTTTGATAGCACTTCGCTGACTATGAAGCGACTGTTTGAAAAGTGGCATCGTATTGAAAAAACACACCAAGGGAACTTGAATATTGTTCATATAGGTAGTTCGCACGTACAGGCGGGCTCCTTGCCGAATACAATTCGGTGCAATATCCTGACTTCATATCCGCAGCTGGTAGCTAATCGAGGTATGGTTTTTCCGTATTCGGCTGCAGCAAAATGCAATAATCCGGCTGATTATAAGATTCATTGTCCTCAGAAAGTGCGTCTTACGAGAAATGTTTTCAAGGAACTTGATTGCACTCTCGGTCTTTGTGGCATTGCTGTGACAGCCTTTGACACTGTGACGGAGGTGCAGGTGGTGATGAATGAGCCAAGGGTTGATTATGCGACTCAAAGGGTAGTGATTATTGGCTCATCTCCGCAGAAAGTTGTACCTCGAATTTCTTTGGATGGTCTTGTAAGAGAGCCTTCATATATTGACCGTTATAGTGAACGCTATGTATTCAATCTTGAACGTCCGACCGATTCTTTTTCGATACTGATTCCATGCGAGATAAACCAAAGTTTTACAATTAATGGCATCTATCTTGGGAATGGTCATTCCGGGTTCAGCTATCATTCCATTGGGGTGAATGGCGCTTCGTTGGCTGACTATTTGAAATGTACTCATTTTACACGTGATTTGCGGCTGTTACACCCCGATTTGGTAGTGTTTGGCATTGGAATCAATGATGCGGTCCCCACTGATTTTGATACTGTGGCATTCCGTCAAAAATATCTTCAATTGGTTGATTCGGTTCGCTCGGTCAATCCTGACTGTGCATTTCTTTTCATTACAAACAACGATAGCTATATTCGTAAAAGTCGTAGGAAGTATGTGGTTAATCCTAATGGTGCCGTTGTACGCGAAGTATTCTACCGAATGGCCAAGGAGACCGATGGTGCGGTTTGGGATCAATTTGAAGTGATGGGTGGCCTGAAGTCGATGGACAAATGGAGAAAGGCCAAGTTGGCACAAACCGATCGTGTGCATTTTACAGCAGCAGGTTACCGTCTGATTGGCAATCTGCTTACAAATGCCTTATTTGATGCGGTTAATAAGTATAAACCCTATAATCCTGAGCAACAAAGCGGTGGAAGATATCAGTACATATCTTATTAGTCTGTTCTCGTTCGACAGCTCACGGCCCCTGCTGTTCACACAGATTCATTTCTGGGTGTTCTTTTTCATTGTATTTCTTTTCTATGCCTTGATAGTCCCGAACAGAAAGAAAACTCATAATGGGATGAGCCCCAAGAAACGTGTTTTCCGTAATGGGTATCTTTTTTTCGTCAGTTTGTTGTTTTATTATAAAACTTCGGGATTGTTTGTCCTGTTACTTGTTTTTTCCACGATTTTAGGTTATATTCTGGGTATCCGTATGGATCACACCTTATCCTCCTCTCGCCGTAAAATGCAAATGGCACTGGGGGTTGTGCTGAATCTGGGCGTGCTTTGCTATTTTAAATATGCATACTTTTTTACTGATATCTACAATGCCACTTTCAATACCGATATTCATGTAATCAATCATCTGGCGCAATGGGGAAACAGCATATTCCACACCACCCGTTTCGATGCCTCGGTTATTTTACTTCCTGTGGGTATCTCATTCTTTACCTTCCAAAACATTAGTTATATTGTTGATGTCTACAAGCGGAAGATATCTCATGTGAGTAATGTACTCGATTTCGGCTTCTACACCGCCTTTTTTCCGCAATTGGTGGCTGGACCTATCTTACGTGCCGACCAGTTCGTACCGCAGCTCTATAAGCCCTTTTTTCTTGGCCGTAGGCAATTTGGTGTTGCCGTGTTTTGGATACTGAACGGCTTAGTGAAAAAGCTTGTTTTGAGCGACTATCTGGCTGTGAATTTTGTTGACCGTATTTTCGACAATCCGTTGCTTTACACTCCTTTCGAGAATTTCTCGGCATTGATGCTCTATTCTTTGCAGGTGTATGCCGACTTCTCAGGCTATACCGATATCGCTATTGGCGTGGCTATGCTCATGGGGTTCTACTTGCCAGTTAACTTTAACTCACCGTACAAGGCGACTAATCCTACTGATTTTTGGCGTCGTTGGCACATGTCCCTTTCTCGCTGGCTGCGCGATTATCTATATATCCCCTTGGGCGGCAACCGTACTTCTGGATGGCCCTCATACATCATTTTAACGGCCATTTTGGCCATCGCAGCCTTCCGGTTGAAGAATATGTGGTTCGCTATCGTTGCGTGCGCTATAATGGTGTTTATTGCTCTTTTTTATTTGTTGCGTCCGGCTCATCGCCGCAATCTTGGTACAAATGTCAACAATATGGACACTATGTTGCTTGGAGGCTTGTGGCATGGAGCATCATTTAACTTCATCACGTGGGGTGGCTTGAATGGCCTCGGTATCTTGGTCTATAAGTGGTGGTCACGCCGTCCTCGTCACATCCGTCTTATTGTGTTAACGCTGGTTACAGCCGCCATGCTTGCTTTGGTGCAGTTCTATCCTGTGCCGGTACTTAAGATGCTTTCCTTTATGCTGTTAGTAATGCTGGTTGGATTTACAATTTTGTATTTGTTGCCGCAGGAATGGAATATTGCCGAACGTATATCCACTGTGTGGAGTGTGTTGCTAACTTTTGTTTTCATCAGTTTCACCCGACTGTTTTTCCGTAGCGGGTCCAACCTAAATCCTGCTGAGGCCAATGAAGCAGCTTGGCAAACGGCAAGCCGTATGGTCAATCAAATTGGCTCTGAATGGAATCTTTCACAGATACCTGATATCCTGTCCCATTATTGGCAAGTGTTTGCCCTCTTTGCTGTCGGTATGGTCATCCATTGGCTTCCGGTCCGTTTTAAACGGCGTTATCGTTTATGGTTTGCAAAAATGCCATTGTGGTGTCTTGCACTCGTTTGCGTACTGGTGGTATTTATGCTCTACCAGTTTATCACGGCCGACTTACAGCCATTTATTTATTTTCAATTTTAATCATTCGTTCTATGAAAATCAAGTCTTCAGCATTCAGTAATCTTTTTGCGGTACTTGCCAATTTGCTTTTGGCATATATCGTATATATGATTACTCGTGTGGCTTATGTATGGGAGAATTGGTCGCTTTTTTCAGCTGGGTGGTCCGAGTTGTCTTTGGGGAGCTTGCTTGTCGGAAGCCTTCGTTTCGATACCTCGGCTATCTTCTATACCAATTCGTTGTACATTGTTCTGATGCTGTTGCCGCTACAATACAAGGAGCGCCCTTGGTGGCACACGATGTGCAAGGCAATTTTCGTCACGGTCAATTCAATATGCATGGCAGCCAATTTGGCCGATGCCGTCTATTCGCAGTTCACAGGCCGCCGAACCACTTGGTCATTCTTCAGCGAGTTTGCCAATGAGGGTAATCTTGGTAACATTTTCTTTACTGAACTACTCAACCATTGGTATTTTGTTCTGCTTGGAGCATTGCTGATTGTGGCAATGATTTTCCTCTACGTCAAGCCTTGCACGGCTCCGCAGTCTCGTCGGTCACATTATTACATTGTCAACGCTGTCGCTCTTCTGCTTTTCATTCCGCTATCAGTGGCCGCTATGCGTGGTGGTTTTACCAAGGCCATCCGTCCCATAGCCAACAGCAATGCCAACCAGTATGTGAACACCCCGGCCGAGGCCGCCATCGTCCTTAACACCCCTTTCTCCATGCTGCGCACTTCGGGCAAGAAACCTTTCGTTGACCCACATTATTATACTCCTGAGCAGCTCGACGAGCTCTATTCGCCTGTGGTTGTGCCAACCGACAGCACAGTTCTCTCAG
Organism: Bacteroidales bacterium; assembly: GCA_017448185.1. Taxonomy (GTDB): domain Bacteria; phylum Bacteroidota; class Bacteroidia; order Bacteroidales; family P3; genus Colimorpha. The sequence continues at coordinate 7,664 of JAFSLX010000011.1, read as the reverse complement.
GCAAGAACGTCGTTGTGCTGATTCTTGAAAGCTTCGGGCGCGAATATTTTGGCTACTATAACAAGTCTCTCGATAATGGTACTTATCATGGCTATACGCCATTTCTTGATTCGTTGCTCGACCATTCTCTTACTTTCGATTACACCTTTGCCAATGGTCGTAAGAGTATCGATGCCATGCCATCGATTCTCTCTTCCATTCCCATGTTTGTTGAGCCGTTCTTTGTCTCGACCACATCGCTCAACGATGTAGATGGAATTGCCGCTTGTCTCGACCGCAAAGGTTACACCACAGCTTTTTTCCATGGGGCTGACAATGGCTCTATGGGTTTCCAGGCTTTTGCACGCACAACAGGCTTTCAAACCTACTACGGCCGTACCGAATACGAGGCCGATTCACGTTTCGGCGGCAGTGCCGATTTCGACGGCACATGGGCTATCTGGGACGAACCGTTCCTTCAGTTCTTTGCCCTCAAAATGTCCGAACTGCAGCAACCCTTCATGACTTCGGTATTTACAGCCTCATCCCACCATCCATTTGCCATTCCTGAGCAATACCGTGGTGTCTACCACGAAGGCCAGCATCCGATTCACAAGTGCATCCTTTATTCCGACAATGCCCTGCGTCGCTTTTTCGCAACGGCCAAGCAACAACCCTGGTACGACAACACCATCTTTGTGCTCACTGCCGACCATACCAACCACAGCAACCATGATGTCTATCTCACTTCGCTGGGTGCTTTCAGTGTGCCCATTATCTTCTTCGACCCATCGGGCTCGCTGCCGCGCGAAAAACGTAACGGTGTAGCTGCACAAATCGACATCATGCCTACCATCCTCGGTCTGCTTGGTTACGACGAGCCTTACATTGCTTTCGGCAAAGATTTGCTTTCAGGCAATACCCCCACATGGACAGTCAACTATTCCAACGGCATCTACCAGTATGTCGACGGTCCGCTGGTGCTTCTCTTCGATGGTGAACGCCAGACTGCTCTCTACAACTACGTTGACGACCCCTTGCAGCAACATAACCTGATGGGTACGCAGCCCGAGCATGAGCACCAGATGCTTACCCGCCTCAAGGCAATCATCCAGTCGTATATGATTCGTATGACCACCAATAACCTTACCGTGAAAATTCCTCAACAATGATAGCTTCAGGAATCCATGGGGATTACTTCTTCCAGATAACCAGCAGCAAGTAGCCAATCAGCACCAACATTCCGAGCGACATCAGTAAGGGCGAGATGGCCGAAACCAGCATTACACCTGCGATAATCATCAGTAGGCGGGTGGCAAGTTGTTTCTTTGGTGGCATGGCCTGCCAGTTGCTGCGGTATTTGTCAGTGAATTTGCGCCAGCGGTCGCGCAGGCCGCCGAGCCATTGTTGTGGTTTGCCGATTGTGCGCCCTTTCGAATCGACAGTTTCAGCATGTGTCAGCGGTAGCTCTGTCACTTTCACCTTAATAGTTTTCGAGTAGTCTTTCCCATTCACCCATGCGGTAATTGTCAGCCGTGTACGCCCTTTCGAACGGTTCAGGCGGAAACGCTTCTCTCCGTTCACTTCCAACGGAATGATGGTTGCTTTGTATCCGTTGTCAATGGTCAGCTCTGTGCGCTCGGCACTTTTGCAGTCCCAGTTTATCGTAATTACCTCACCCTCGGTCAACGAGGTGCGGTCGGTTGTGAATATCATCTTTTCCATACCTTCATTCCAGCAAAATCTGTGCCAACCGGCAATAAAAAAGAATCGCCACGGCGATTCTCCTTTATTGTGGAGTAGATGGGACTCGAACCCACTACCTTTTGATTGCGAACCAAATGCTCTACCAGATGAGCTACTACCCCTTTCATTAAAAAAGGTCTCTCTCGAGACCTCTTCTGTGGAGTATATGAGAGTCGAACTCATGACCTTTTGACTGCCAGTCAAACGCTCTAGCCACCTGAGCTAATACCCCAGCTGATTTTCTTTCAAATCGGGTGCAAAAGTACAACTATTTTTCGATATGGCAAAATATTTTTTCTAATATATTTTTATTTTGCTATAAATCAATTCATTTATTTTGTATTCTTCTGGTTTAGCATTGATAGAATCATGTTGTCAACCTTATTTATTAATCTTTTTTGGACCAAATCTGGAATAAATTTTGTCTGTATTTTATTGAGTTGACTCGGATGTGATGAGGAGATTATGCTTAGGATTTATACATTCCAATTGAACCCGTCGAAAGGGTGTTGGCGGTCAAAATTCTGCTCGTGGGTGCGCTCCTGCAGGCGTTTGATGCGTCGCAGGCCCCAACGCCAGAGTTTTACATCGAAGTAGATAAAAACCAATGTCAGTACACCGCTTACCAAAGCCGTGTTGCCGCCCAAGGCATCGTTCACCATCAGCAGTGCATCATAGGTTCCATGTAGCAGGGCAGGGAAGAGGAAGGCTTTCAGCAGGTGAGAGGGGCGTTTTTCTGGGTCGAACTTGGCAATCGACAGGTAGTAGCCCATTGTCACAGCAAAAAGGAAGTGGGCCGGTACGGCCAGCAGTCCACGCATAAAGGCTGTTCCCATCGGGTCGGTCGAACCGAACACATACATCACGTTCTCGACGCAGGCAAAACCAAGCGAGAGGTAGGTGGCATAGACAATGCCGTCGAAATATTCGTCGAAATGTCGGCTGCGCCAGATAACCAGCATCAGCAATAGCAGTTTCCATAGCTCTTCGCTCAGGCCGGCCACCACGTAACCGTCGTAGATAGCACCTAAGATGGGGTGTTCTGGTTGGTAGGCCGACAGCATCTGCTCCATCAGGCCTGCCGGCACCACACTCATGCAGCCCACAAAGAAAGTTAGCAAAAGTTTGCCGATGGGCTCTTTGGCATATTTGTCTTTATGGTAAATGAAAATCAGTAGCACCACTATCGGTAGCAGTGCAGTAATGAGGATGATATTCATGGTGTTTGTTTTTTGTATCTTGATCCTTGTTGGCTGCCGCGCCGCTGCAGTTCGGCATCGACCAGGGTAGGCAGCTCCTCGTTTCGCATCAGGCGGCCGTCGGCACGGCGGAAACTCCGTTCGGGGCAAGCCTGGTAGCGCGGTGGCACTTCGCCGGCCACCCGCTCCACCACCATGTCGGGCCGCAACCGCTCCAGCATGTCGCACACCAATGCGACGTATTCTTCCAACGTCAGTTGCATCAGGCTTGCACGGAAATTCTCATCGGCATACTGCCGTTCCATCTCGGTGTCTTTCAGTATCTGAAGTTGGTGGAATTTGACCGAAGTGAGCGGCAGGGCGTTCAGCAGTGTGGTCTCGTTCACAATGTCGTCGCGACTTTCACCGGGCAGGCCGATAATCAAGTGCCCTCCCACAGCCAGTCCGCGCCGTGCTGTCATCTCCACTGCATGCTGCGTGCAGACAAAGTCGTGCCCACGGTTGATAGCCTGCAACGTGTGGTCATAGCAGCTTTCGATACCGTATTCCACGGCCACATAGTACCGCTCGGCCAATTCTTCGAGAAGATCCAGCTTTGCCTCGTCTATGCAGTCAGGGCGGGTGCCCACCACGATGCCTATCACCCCGTCGTGGCGCAGCGCCTCTTCATAGCGTTTACGCAGTACCTCCACAGGGGCGTAGGTATTGGAATAGGCTTGGAAATAGGCCAGATATTTCGGTGCTTTTCGGTATCGGTGGCGATGAAAGGCGATGCCTTCATCGAGCTGGGCAGTGATGGTGTCCACGCGGCGGCAATACGATGGGTTGAAGGCTTCGTTGCGGCAGAAAGTGCAACCACCACTACCGACACTTCCGTCACGGTTGGGACAGCTGAAGCCTCCGTCAACCGAAAGTTTCTGGATACGCGAACCGAATTTCTCGCGGAAATAGTCTGCATACGTGCGGTAAAGCATACCCTTCCCCCTTATTCTTTTTTAGTTGGTGGTGGCATGGCCGCACGGCTTTGATTCACAACCCATACTCCAGTGAACACCAGCATTGCGGCGAGAATTTTGGTGAATGTCAAACGGTCCATGCCAGTCCAGATTGCCACCGCGATGGCGATAATGGGCTGCAGATAGCCGTACATGCTGACCAGCGTCGGACGGATACGCTTCTGGCCTACTGGGATGAGGTAGTAGGCAATGAAGGTCGAGAAGATAATCATGAACCCAATTTCCCACCACACATAGCTTGGTACAGCCATAAAGTCGGTCGAAGGCAGGTGTGGCACAGTGAAGGGAATCGAAATGATGAACGACACTAAAAACATCCACTTCATGCTTGTCACCACCGAGTAGCGTGCAATCAATTTGCGACATGTGCCAAGATAGAGAGCAAACACGATATAGTTGGCAAAGCAGAAGGCGATGCCAATGGGTTCGGTTTCAGACGCGCCGTTGCCGCCGAAAGTGCTCTGCAGGATGAGCCACAGTATGCCACCAAAGCTGAGTGCCACACCAAAGGCCTTCTTCCATGTGATAGGTTCTTTAAGGAAGATGGCCGCCACGAACATCGTGAAAATCGGGGTCGTGGTGCTCATCACCGATAGGTCGACAGGCGTAGTGTGTGCTATGGCATGCAGGAACGTCAATTGAGGCATAAAAAGCCCCAAGAAACCTGCTCCGGCCAGGCGCAGCAGGTCCTTCCATGGCACCTTCTCTTTTTTCGTAAAAAGCGAAGCCAACCAAAATAATGCACCAGCCACCAGCGCACGCATCGAAAACAGCACTATCGGTGCAATTCCGCCGTCGGTGGCAATGTCGCGGCACACCACCACATTAATGCCGAAAATTACGTATGCTGCAGCACACGCCAAGTGTCCTATAGCAATTTGATTCTTCATTTCGCCCATTCAAATTCGGCTGCAAAGATACGAATAAAAAATGACATAGGGAAAAAAGAAGAGAGCCTCCAAACGGAGGCTCTCTTCGATGTAGAGTGTTAGTCTGTCAGTCTTGGTTACTTGACGACGAGGACGCGCTTGGCGGGGGCGTCGCCGACCTTGACGAGATAGACACCAGTGTTGGACATCGGGAACTCGACCGTCTCAGGGGCGTTGGCCTGGCTGCAGATGCTGCGGCCGTTGACGTCGTAGACATTCACGTCGCGGTTCTCGGCGCCCTTGACAATGATCTTGCTGTCGGCGCTGTAGATGACCACGTTGTCCTCGTCAACATCGTCGATGGCGATGATCGGGCGGAAGTTGGCGGTGAGGGTGATGTCGTTGGTCACGTTGAGCTGGATGGTCGGGGTGACCGGGCCGTTGCTCCAGCCGCGGAACTCGTAACCCTCCTTGGCCATGGCGGTCAGGGTGATGACGGTGTCGGCGCGATAGACACCGGTGCCGTGGACATAACCCACGTTGGTGTCGATCATGTTGGTCTGGAGGTTGAAGATCAGGGCGTCGACGGTGTAGTACACAACCGGACGGCCGGTGATGGTCAGGTTGAGGATCGTGGTGGAGTCGCAACCGGTGACGTTGCTGGGCACGGTCACATCATAGCTGCCCGAGGTGGTGTAGGTCTGGCCGTTCCATTCGTAGGAAGTCTCGGCGGAGGCGGTCTGGACCACGGTGATGCTCGGGTTGACGGTCAGCACGAGGGTGACGATGCTGTCGCAGCCGTTGGCGGCGGTCATGGTGTCGCTCACATAGATGCCGCTGACGGTGTAGGTCTGGCCGTTCCAGTTGTAGCTGTCGCAGGCGCGGACATCGACGGTGGGCTTCACGGAGTTGTTCACGGTGAGGTTCAGCGTGACGGTGCTGTCGCAGCCGTTGGCGCCGGTGTAGTTCATCGTGTAGCTGCCGGTGGCGGTGTAGCTGGCGCTGTTCCATTCATAGCTGTCGCAAGCCGTGGCCGAGATGGTGGTGGTCTGCGAGTTATTGATGGTCAGGCTCAGGTTGGCGGTGCTGTCGCAGCCGTTCGAGGCGGTGGTGCTGACAGTGTAGTTGCCGCTCACAGTATAGGTGACGCCGTTCCAGTCGTAGCTGTCGCAAGCGGTCACTTCGCTGTTGCTCACGATGGGCTGGTTGATAATCAGGACCAAGGTGTTGATTTCGCAGCTGGTGCCAGTGTTGACAGTGTCGCTGTAGATACCGCTGGTGCTGTAGGTCTCGCCGTTCCAGGTGAGGGTGCCGCAGACGGCGGTGTCGGTACGGTTCACAGTGTACTGGTTGATGGTGATGTTGACGGTGACGATACTGTCGCAACCGGCGGCGGTGGTCAGGCTGTCAACAATCGTGGCGCTCTGGATGTAGGTCTGGTTGTTGTAGGTGTAGCTGCCGCAGGCAACCTCGTTGACGGTGGCGGTGGTGGGCTGGTTGATGGTGAGGTTCATAGTGACCACACTGTCGCAGCCGTTGGCGCGGGTCATCGTGTCGGTGTAGGTGCCGGAGGTAGTGTATTCAACACCATTCCAGTTGTAGCTCATGCAGGCCACTGCGTCGAAGCTGTTAGAAGCGTTCTGGTTGACGGTGACAGCGTAGACGATGATGCTGTCGCAGCCGATAGTGGTCTGGAGAGTATCGAGGAGGATCACATCCTCGGTGTAGGTTTCGCCATTGAAGGTGTAGCTACCGCAGACCTCGACGGGCACCACAGTGCTGGTGGCGTTGCCGATGGTGAGGTTGAGGACGCTGACGGTGTCGCAGCCGCCGATGACGCTGAGGGTGTCATAGTAGACGCCGGTAGCGGTCAGAGTGTCGCCAGTGACATCCCACACATAGCTACCGCACTCAGCAGCGTAGACCGGGGTGAGGAGGTAAGTGACGGTGGTGTCAAGTTTCAGCGGCAGGTAGGTGGCGTAACGGCAGCCGAGGGCGTTGGTCACGGTGTCGGCGATGGTGGTATCGGAGGTGATGACAAGGTCAGCACGACGCTCCCAGATGTAGCGACCGCAGAAGCGGACGGTGTCGAGAACCTCTTCCTCGATGAAGGTCGGGTCGATGGTCAGGACAAGGCCTTCGATGGTCATGCAACCGGTCTCGGTGTCATTGCTGAGGGTGTCATAGTACACGCCGGAGGCAGTGTAGTTGGTACCATTCCAGGTGTAACCGGCGGTGCAGGCCAGGACGGTGTCGATGGTCAAGCTCGAACCGGTGGTGGTGAGGTTCAGACGGACAGTGTTCGGGCAACCGTTGTAGTCGAGCGAAGCGTGCTCATAGGCGCCGGTGAAGTAGAAGGTCTGCTCAGCGTACGGCCAGTAGTAAGCGCACTCGACGGTGGTGTCGAAATCAATGTCGTGACGGTTGTACACGTGGATGTTGAGAGCGAGGTTCAGGTCGGCGGTGGTGTCACCGTTCTCGACGCGGATTGCGCTGTCAAGCACTGCGATGGTGTCGCCATAGAAGGCACCATAGGTGAAGGTGTAGTTCTTCGTCACATAGAAGGTGTACTGACCCTGGGTGTAGGTGTTGCCGGTGGCGAACATCAAGGTGTCAGCGTGGCAGAGCACAGTGTCGAGTGTGTCGACATAGCTGTCGCGGACGTTGACAGTGAGGTTGGTCATGCGGACGCTGTCGATACCCTGAGCGAACGGAGCCTGCCAACGGAGACTATCATACTGGCCAGCGGCGTTGATGATAGTGTCGATGTTGTGCTCGTTGTAGGTGTAAGGCAGTTCGCTCTGACGGAGGGTCACGGTGTCGAACTCAAACTCGAAGCGAGTGAAGTTCACATA
>JAFSLX010000010.1 GCA_017448185.1 Bacteroidales bacterium | reverse complement strand
GACCAACGACATCACCCTCACCGCCAACTTCCGCCCGATCATCGCCATCGACGATGTTGACGAGGACAACGTGGTCATCTACAGCGCCGACAGCAAGATCATTGTCAAGGGCGCCGAGAACCGCGACGTGAATGTCTACGATGTCAACGGCCGCAGCATCTGCAGCCAGGCCAACGCCGCTGAGACGGTCGAGTTCCCGATGTCCAACACTGGTGTCTATCTCGTCAAGGTCGGCGACGCACCCGCCAAGCGCGTCCTCGTCGTCAAGTAACCAAGACTGACAGACTAACACTCTAATGTAAATCAGGCCACCCGCAAGGGTGGCTTGGTTTTTTTAGTGGGTAATTGTAGATGATATTGGGTTGCGCTATAATAAAAGAAGAGAGCCTCCAAACGGAGGCTCTCTTCTTTTCATTTTTCAATACCCTCTAATAAATATATAACATTTGCCCGTCGAATGTGGTGTTATATTCGTATAGAGGACAAGGGGTAACCGAACCGGACAAGGGGGTTCCGTCGAGTGCATTGAATTTGGAACCACATACGGGGCAAGTGAGTATGCTGTTGCCCCAATCAGAATCGGGAAGAATGCGTGTCTCGTGGTCGTTGGGACAGGCACATTCGAATGCCACAAAGCTGCTATAGGATACACGTGTAACAAAGATACCTTTGTAGCCACGGTTGATAGCAAGGGATCCGCCCGGATGGTTGAGGGCGGAGAATTCTGGCATGCTCAAGTCGAGCGTACCCCCTTCCCCGAAGGGGGTGTTGCAGCGGTTTTCGGGAATGCATGCCGCTGCCAAAAATCCAAGAAGTATAATCCAGCGTTTTCTCATTGTTTAGTAGGGAAGTCGCTGTAGATGGTTTTCAGTACCACGTTGGCCACGATACGCATGCTTTCGGGGCTAATGGCCTGCAGGTCGTCGGTAGTGGTGTGCCAGTGCTTGAAAAAGCTCGTGGTGCCGCTGTTCTGTACGATATCGGCGGTGGGGATACCGGTAAGCTGGTTGATGTAAAGATGGTCGTCGAGGATGGGGTCGGTGTTTTGGTTGACAAAAATATTACCATAGCCCAAGGCGGCGGCAACCTGCCAAAGTTTATCGGTCAATCCAGGGGCAAAATGGACGCTTACCTGCTCTTTTGTGAACCGTGGGGTATGAGTGCCCACCATATCGAAAAGAATGCCGTAGACGGCGTTATAATAGGGTAGGTGGCGGTTCTGTCCCCAATACTGCGACCCTTTGCACCAGCTGTTGTCCTCGTAGACGTCGGTCCATTCGGGTACACCTTGGTCTTCGACATCGAAAAAGATGAAGTCTACACCGGCTGAAGGGGGCAGGACGTTCATGACGCGTGCCAGCTCCATCAGCATGGCGGCACCCGAGGCACCGTCGTTGGCTCCCGGTACGGGACTGTGTTGCTTGCTCTCGGCGGGGTCGTGGTCGGCCCACATACGGCTGTCCCAGTGGGCAGCCAGCAGTATACGCCGCTCAGCCTTCGGGTTGATCGAGGCAATGATATTCTTGCCTGGCACAACCGAACCGTCCCAGAGGGTGGCTTTGAAGTCCTGAACGATAACAGTATCGCACCAGCGTTGCATTTTTGCCGTCAAGTAATCGGCACATTGCTGCCAAGCTTTCGACCCTGGGATACGGTTGCCAAATGCCAGTTGGTTCTCGACATAGGCATAGGCTGAATCGGCCGAGAACTCGGGCGATTGCACCTGTGTGTAGTCGATGGCATCCAGAGCCGAATCAGGCTTCTGCGGATTATTTTTGCAGCCTGCAAGCGCAAGCATGCAGGCTGCAACATAAACTACTCTTTTCAACGCTTGACTATTTAATGCGCTCGGCATATTCGCCGGTGCGGGTGTCAACCTTAATACGCTCACCTTCCTTGATGAAGAGAGGCACGCGAATCTGAACGCCGGGTTCGACGGTAGCATCCTTCATGGCGTTGGTGGCGGTGTTGCCGGCAAAACCGGGCTCGGTGTAGGTGACGACGGTCTCGATGAAGGGAGGCAGTTCGCAGATGAGCGGGGTCTCGGTGTCGGCCTCGACGGTGATTTCAACATACTGGCCGTCCTTGAGGAACTGCGGGGCGTTGATGATGGCCTCGGGAATATAAATCTGCTCGTAGGTCTCGGTGTGCATAAAGACGTGCATGTCGCCTTCCTTGTAGAGGTAGGTGTAAGGGCGACGTTCGACGCGCACAACGTCGATCTTGGCACCGCTGGGGAAGGTGTTCTCAAGCATGCGGCCGGTCTTCACGTTGCGCATTTTGGTACGAACAAAAGCGGCACCTTTGCCGGGTTTGACATGGAGAAACTCAACGATGGTATAGATATCGTTGTTGAAATTGATGCAAAGTCCGTTCTTAATGTCGGTTGTTGTTGCCATAAAATGATACTGTTTTTATTTGTTATTATTTTTTTTCTTCTCTTCGGCAAGTAGCAGTGTGAGACGGCGCAAATCGTCCTTCAGTTGGTCGTTCTCCTCTTCGCATGCTTTGAAACGCTGGCGTTCCATGAGCATGCGCATGGTCATGGCCAAAGCCAATACCAACATGGTGAGTGCCAATCCCTCGGCCTTCATGGTGAAGTAGATGACGGTGGCACCGATGATGAGGAGATACGAAGCGTATTCGTAGATTTTCAGCGCGGTCTTGTGGCTCATTACAACAGTTTCTTTTTCAGGTTAAGAATCATGTCGTCGGTCATGCGCTCGAGGTCGTACTGCGGGTTCCAGCCCCATTCATTGCGGGCGCAGCTGTCGTCCATCTTGTCGGGCCAGCTGTCGGCAATGGCCTGCTTGATAGGTTCGGGCTCGTAGACCATCTCGAACTGTGGGTAGCGCTTCTTGATAGCGGTGTAGATGATTTCCGGGTCGAAGCTCATGGCGGTGACGTTGAAGCTGTTGCGATGCACCAGCTTGGTGGGGTCGGCCTCCATGATGTCAATCATGGCCTTCTGGGCATCGGGCATGTACATCATGTCCATATAGGTGCCTTTCTTCAGGGGGCAAACAAATTTTTCACCCTTGACGGCGGCATAGTAGATTTCGACGGCGTAGTCGGTGGTGCCGCCACCGGGGAGGGTCATGTGGCTGATAAGGCCGGGGAAGCGGACGCTGCGGGTGTCGACACCGAAGCGGGTGAAGTAGTAGTCGCTCAGCAGCTCACCGGTCACCTTGGTCACACCGTAGATGGTGTTGGGGCGCTGGATGGTGTCCTGCGGGGTGTTGTTGTGCGGAGTCGAGGGGCCGAAAGCACCAATCGACGAGGGCGTGAAGACGGCGCAGCCAAAGAGGCGGGCCACCTCGAGGCAGTTGACCAAGCTGCCGATACCGACGTTCCAACCCAGCATGGGGTTGAGCTCGGCAGTGGCACTGAGGATAGCGGCGAGGTTATAGATGGTGTCGATGTTGTACTGCTTCACGGCAGTGGCAATCTGCATAATCTGAGTGCTGTCGATACGCTCGACGGGACCGCGCTCGTAGGGGTCACCTTTCAATGGGCGCAGGTCGCTGCACACCACGTTGTTGTCGCCATAGATGTCTCTTAAATTACGTGTGAGTTCGGAACCAATCTGTCCGCCTGCACCGACTATAAGAATCTTTTTCATTTTGGTTTAACTTATTTTTTCTTTTTATATAATTTATATAATGCACAATATAACAATGTATTGCGCATTATAGCCCTTTATCGAGACCGGTACAAAAATACAAAAAAAATCAATATTGGAAATATTATTTTAAATGACAAGGCCGGTCGCACACTGTGCAACCGGCCTTTAAATGTTTTGTCGGCAAATTGTTTAGCCCTCGATTTCCTTGCGTACTTTCTTGAAGGCCTCGATGCATTTGTCGAGGTGTTCGTGTTCGTGTGCGGCGCTGATCTGCACGCGGATACGGGCCTGGCCTTTCGGCACGACGGGATAGTAGAAGCCGGTGACGAAGATGCCTTCTTCCTGCATCTTGGCGGCATACTGCTGGCTCTTGGCAGCGTCGTAGATCATGACGGCGCAGATGGCGCTCTCCGAGGGCTTGCAGTCGAAGCCTTCTTCCTTCATGCGGCGCAGGAAGTAGTCGGTGTTCTCGTGCAGCTTGTCTTGCAGCTTGTTGGTCTCGCTCATGAGCTCGAACATGCGGATGCCGGCGGCCACGAGGCCGGGAGCCATCGAGTTGGAGAAGAGGTAGGGACGGCTGCGCTGACGGAGCATGTCGATGATTTCCTTCTTGCCGGTGGTGAAACCGCCCATGGCGCCGCCGAAGGCTTTGCCGAGGGTGCCGGTGAGGATTTCAATCTTGCCGCGCAGGTTGTAGCGCTCGGTGACACCGCGGCCGGTCTTGCCGACCACGCCGGCGGAGTGGCTCTCGTCGACCATCACCATGGCATCGTATTTCTGGGCCAGTTCGTAAATCTTGTCGAGCGGGCAGACGTTGCCGTCCATCGAGAAGACACCGTCGGTGACGATGATGCGGAAGCGGTTCTTCTGGGCAGCCTTGAGCTGTTCCTCAAGGTCGGCCATGTCGGCGTTGGCATAGCGGTAGCGCTGGGCTTTGCAGAGACGCACGCCGTCGATGATGGAGGCATGGTTGAGGGCGTCGCTGATGATGGCATCCTCGTCGGTCAGCAGGGGCTCGAAAACGCCGCCGTTGGCGTCGAAGCAGGCAGCATAGAGGATGGTGTCCTCGGTGCCGAAGAACTCGCTTATTTTCTTCTCGAGTTGTTTATGCAGGTCCTGACAACCGCAGATGAAGCGGACGCTGGCCATACCATAGCCGCGGGCATCCATGCCCTTCTTGGCGGCCTCGATAAGTTCGGGGTTGTCGGCAAGGCCGAGGTAGTTGTTGGCGCAGAAGTTGAGGCACTTCTTGCCTTTCACCATGATTTCGGCGCCCTGGGGGCTCTCGATGATGCGTTCGTGTTTGTAAAGACCGGCGGCTTCGATGTCGGCCAGCTCTTTCTGCAGGTGCTGTTGAAACTTAGTATACATAATTACAATGTTTTATAATATTATTTTGTTAATCTTTCGATGACCAAACAACCTACAAAAATACAAAAAAATATTTACGCAGCAAAAATATTTTGTTTGCTGCATGAGGTTTTGTCGTGCCGAAAAACGTGGCTTCGCTGTCGGCCGTACGCTTGTTGTTGGCTCGTTGTTCAGTCGTTGTTCAGTGTTTGACTGAACAACGACTGAACAACGACTGAACAACAACAGAAGAAGTCGCGGTGAGGTGCTGAATATCATTTGTATTGTTATTTTTCCGTCTTTGGATTATTGTTTTTCATTTTTTTTGTATCTTTGTATCGGGAGGCAATAGTGCATATTGCCACATAATGTATTGACAATTAATAGAATGATATGAAAAGGATAGCAAAAAAAACACTGCCGGTGATGCTTTTGGCCGGTGTGTTGGCGATGAGCGGAGCATTGGCTTCGTGCGGGAGTTCGCAGCAGACGATGTATGAACGTCAGCAGTCGAACAAGAGCCAGAAGGTGAAATCGAACATCAAAGTGCGTGGCACCAACAAGGCCAACAGTCATACAACCCGCTCTTACTGATGGCATCTGCGCTCTATCCGTTGAAATTCCTTCCGCTCTACAAGAACGTCATCTGGGGTGGCAACCGGCTGAAGGAATATGGCTTTAACTATGACCCGCTGCCCAATTGCGGCGAGCTGTGGGCCTTGTCGTCGGTCGAAGGTCGCGAATCGGTTATATCCAATGGTTTTCTGGCCGAGAACACCTTGAACGAGGCTGTCGAAATCTACATGGGCGATTTGGTGGGCGACAAGGTGTACAACCGTTTCGGCACCGAGTTTCCGCTCCTGTTCAAGATTATTGACGCGGCCAAGGACCTTTCCATCCAGGTGCATCCCGACGACGAGTTGGCACAACGCCGTGGCATGCCTTGTGGCAAGACAGAGATGTGGTATGTGATGGAGGCCGACGAGGGTGCAAAGCTCATCAGCGGCTTCCGCCGCGACACTACGCCTGAAGAGTACACCGCGGCCTTGGCGGCTGGCCATCTGGAAGACTTGCTACATGCCGAGAACCCCGAGCCGGGCGATGTCTATTTCATCCCGGCAGGCCGTGTGCATGCGCTGGGCAAGGGCCTGATGGTGGCCGAGATTCAGCAGACCTCCGATTGCACCTACCGTATCTATGATTATAACCGTCGCGATGCCGACGGCAATTTGCGTCAGCTGCATACTGCCGAGGCGATGGATGCCATCGACTTTAGCGGTGTGGATCATGCCCATACCCATTACCATGCCCACCTGAACGAGACTACCACCCTTGCCGACTGCCCCTATTTTACCACTCGGCTGATTGCCTTCGACCGTCCGATGAGGAAGAACCTCGAGGAGGTGGAATCGTTTGTGGTCTATATGTGTGTCGACGGGTTGGCGGCAGTGAAAACGATGGATACCATCGTGCCGATGCATGTGGGCGAATGCGTGCTGGTGCCCGCGGTGGCCGACAGTGTGGAACTGTTCTGCGAAGGACCGGCCAAGTTGCTGGAAGTCACTATCGACACCGCTGACTGGACCGACGGTCCGAGCGAGGAGAGCGATTGGGTGGCCCAGTTCATTGGCGGCTTGCGCGAGGAGCATGAGCACCATCATCATCACGACGACCATTGCGACTGCGGCCATGACCACCACGGCCATGACTGCGACTGCGGTCACTGCCACGATTGATCCTGTCGAAAACTTTTTGAATCAATGAAACGGATAATTATTGTTCTGATGCTGGCCATCGCTGCGTCAGCACCTGCTTGCACCAACCTTATTGTGAGCCGTGGCGCCTCGGCCGACGGCAGCACCTTTATCACCTATGCCGCCGACAGCCACACGCGTTACGGCCAACTACGCTACTGCCCCGCCGCCGACCACCAGCCAGGCGAGATGCTGAAGCTTTACAACTATGGGTCGTTGAAGTTTCAGCTTGCAATTCCGCAGCCGACACATACCTACCAGATGGTAGGCTTCATCAACGAGCACCAGCTGGCCATCGGCGAGACCACCTGGGGCGGCATCTCTCCATTGGACAAAGGTAATGCCGAAGGCATCGACTACGGCAACCTCATCTACGTCACCCTCCAGCGCGCCCGCAACTGCCGCGAGGCCATCAAGGTGATGCACGAACTGGTCTCCACCTACGGCTATGCCGACGGCGGCGAGAGTTTCTCCATCGCTGACCCCAACGAGGTGTGGATATTCGAAATCACCAGCAAAGGCAACCTCGAGAAGGGTGCCGTGTGGGTGGCGCGCCGCGTGCCCGACGGCTATATCTGCGGCCATGCTAACCAGGCCCGCATCACCACCTTCCCACAGGAGCCGCTAAAGTGGAAAAAGAAGGGGCCGCACCCTGCCATCAGCAGCAAACATATCGATTGTATCAATGAGCCCGAAGTGGAATGTGTCTACAGTGAGGATGTGGTAGAGTTTGCTCGTAGAAATGGATGGGACAAGCATGCCGATCTTACCAATGGCGATACCCAGCGTGTCAAAGCAAAACCCAGTTCCGGTTTTTCGTTCGCCGACACCTACAACCCGCTGACCTTTTCGGGTCTCCGTGCCTGCGAGGCCCGCGTATACGCGATGTTTAACCGCTGCGCCGAAGGCATGAATCGCTATGAGAAGTTTGCCATGGGCGATGTCACCGCCGAGCGACTGCCGCTGTGGGTGAAGCCTAATAGAAAACTTAGTGTGCAGGACTGCATGTCCTTGATGCGAGACCACTTCGAGGGCACGCCGATGGACATGACTCAGGATGTGGGTGCCGGTCCTTTCCACTGCCCCTACCGTTGGCGGCCGATGGACTTTGAGGTCGACGGAAAGAAATATGTTCATGAGCGCGCCATCTCGACCCAGCAGACAGGCTTCAGCTTCGTGGCTCAGTGCCGCTCATGGCTTCCCTCCAAGCTTGGTGGCATTATCTGGTTCGGTGTGGACGACACCTATTCAACAGTCTATTGTCCCGTTTACTGCGGTTGCACCCAAGTGCCCATTTGCTTCGAGGAGGGCAACGGCAGCATGAGCCGCTACAGCGAGACAGCGGCCTTCTGGCTTTTCAACCGCGTGAGCAACTTCTGCTACCTGCGCTACGACTCGATGATAGTCGACGTGCAGCGTGTGCAGCGTGAGATGGAGACCGACTTTGTCCGCGACGAGATAGCCCATTCCAATCGTTGGGCGCAGGAGGAAAACGAAGCCCGGTTGGTAGGCGCCCTCAACCGCTTCAGTAACGACCGTGCGGAACGTATGATGCGCCGATGGAAAGAGCTGGATCAGTTGCTGCTGATGAAGTATATCGACGGCAATATCAAGCATGTGAAGGATGGCAGGATTGAGACCACCGAGACGGGCGTGGTACGCTTCCCGCAACAGCCACCCTATCCTGCATGGTTCTATCGCCAGATTGTGGACGACCACGGCGAAGTGATTCGTGAGAAATAAAAAAAGGCTCCTTGCATTGAAGGAGCCTTTTCTGTTTTGCTGGATATGATTTGGTTTATCTGTCGACCAGTGTCATCTCGTTCACCAGATGCGGAGCGCCGGCCACCTTGTCGATAACGAAGAGGCAGTAACGGATGTCGAGTGAGATGTTGCGGCAGTAGTTGGGGTCGAAGAGCAGGTCGCTCATTGTACCCTCCCAGCAACGGTCGAAGTTGATGCCTACCAGCTGACCGTCGGCGTTGAGCACGGGCGAGCCGCTGTTGCCGCCGGTGGTGTGGTTGGTGGCGATGAAGGCCACGGGCATCTCGCCTTTCTTGTTGGCATACTGGCCATAGTCTTTCTTCTGCCAGAGCTCTTTCAGTCGCGGTTCGACACAGTAATCGTAGATGGCGGGATTCTCTTTCTCCATGATACCGTCGACGGTGCTATAAGCAGTGTAGTAGGTGGCATCTTTGGGTTTGAAACCTTCCACATGGCCGTAGGTCACACGCAGTGTCAGGTTGGCGTCGGGGAAGAAGTTCGAGTCGGGATACTGCTCCATCATGCCTTTGATGTAGGTGCGCATCAAGCGCTGTATGTTGTCGTTGGCCTGGTTGTAGCGCAGGCGCTTGTCGCCCCCGTAGCAGTAGTCGTAGGCCTGTTCGAAGAGTTCTACGGCGGGGTCTTTGGCTATGGCGTGAATCATCTTCTCGCGCTTCATGCCCAGCAGTTTCTCCAACTTCTTGGGGTTGTTGAGGGCCGACTGGGCGTATATCTTCTCCAGAGTGGCCTCCACCTCGCTGGCGGTGGTGTGTTTGAGGTTCATGTAGGGGGCGAAACCGCGCTCCCACATGTAAGTGAAGCATTCAATGAATATTGCTTTGTCTACGGGCGAGTGCTCCTCAAAGTCCTCGAAGTATTTGCGGCTGTCATTGAGCATCTTCTCCACACGGCCGTCGTCGCCCAGACTGGCTATGCCCCTCAGTTCCATGGTGCGCCGCATGAAGTCGCTGGCCAGCACAGCCTCGCTGAAGTAGGTCCACTCCAACTCCACCTCGCGCATCTTGGCGTAGTTGTCTTCCATCTGATCCAGCACGTCGCGGTACTGCGGCTTGTCGGCGGCCCACTTGCGGAACTGCTCCTCTTGCGCTATCTTCTGTTCCACGCCGCGCAGGCGCTCGATGCCGAGGCTCTCGCCCTGCCACTTCTTCCAGCCGTTGGCGATGCTGGCCACGCGGCTGGCGTATTTCAGGCGCTGGCCGGCGCTCCGGCGCATGGCGGCGTTGTAGTGGTCGAGGCGTATGGTGCGCAACGCTATGCGCACAGGGTTCGTCTGGTTGGCGGCCATGTCCACATAGTCGTGCGTCACATAGCGGCGTGTGGTGCCGGGGTAGCCGAAGACGAAAGTAAAATCGCCTTCTTCCACACCCTTGAGCGATATTTCGAGGTGCTTCAGTGGCTCATACGGGGTGTTGTCCTTGCTGAAATCGGCCGGTTTGCCGTCCTTGGCATAGACGCGGAACATCGAGAAATCGCCTGTGTGGCGCGGCCACATCCAGTTGTCGGTGTCGCCACCAAACTTACCGATGTTGCTCGGCGGAGCTCCTACCAATCGTACATCGGTGAACACTTCGTTGACATAGAGGAAATACTGGTTGCCATAGTAGAAGGGTTTCACGACAGCTTTATAGTGAGTACCTTTCACGGCCTCGGAGCAAGCTGACTTCATGTTGCGCTCTACCAAAGCTTGACGCTCCTGCTCGGTCATGTCGCTGTTCACACCGGTCAGCACTTTTGCGGTTACGTCCTCCATTCTCACCAGACGGGTCACTGTCAGACCGGGGCAGGGAATCTCCTGCGAACGGTTCATGGCCCAGAAGCCGTTGGTCAGGTAGTCGTGCTCCACCGTGCTGTGGCGCACAATGTAGCTGTAGCCGCAATGGTGGTTGGTCAGTACCAAGCCTTCGTTCGAGACAAACTCGCCCGTGCATCCACTTCCGAACAGCAGCACAGCATCCTTGAGCGATGCATGGTTGATGTCGTAAATATCCTGTGCCGAGATGTGCATACCAGCACGCTGCATAGCTGCCTCGTTGCGATTCAGCAGCATCGGAATCCACATGCCCTCGTCGGCGCGGCATACAGGACTAAGTAACAGAATTACAGATAGAAATGTGAAAATTTTCTTCATATACAATATTTAATTGATTTCGAATTAACAATTTGCAAAGATACAAAAAAAATCCGACTGAATGTTGCTGGAATTTCAATAAAAATACACTATTTTTGAACCAGTTGATTTACAGTATCCTTGTGTCTTTGCTTCCGAGTCATGTCTGTGGCACTTCCAATTGTCAATGATGAAAGGGTGTCGTTAATTTGACTATTCTATACTATCAAGTAAGACAAATGCTGCCCAGAATCGTGGATTGTTGTAAGGATGGGTGTTGGGTTGAGCTTGTTTGGAGTGACGCCACCGTTTGTTTTTTGTATTAGATTGTTGAACTGGTTTGGTTGACGACACGGTGTATTCTCTCAAGAAATGTTGTGCGGCGTTTAGCGCATCTTTGCAATTCATGCCGGCCATTAGATTGGCGTAGAACTGCTGCATTAAAAGTTGGGTGGCATGGTCGTTCACTTTCCAAAGACTGAGCAACATGCTCTGTACGCCGGCTTTTTTGAATCCTCGCTGCAAACCGAATACGCCTTCTCCATCGATGTCTCCTATGCCAGTTTGACATGCTGAGAGTACGGCAAGGTCGATGGTGCGTAAATCCAGTAATGATATTTCTTTGGCAGTAAGGACTCCATCGTTGTTCCGTTTGGTTGGATGAACATGAGCCATCAATAGTCCAGAATGGGAAAGCGCTATGTCTTCGGAGTGCCGTAATCCGTTTACGTATATTTGTGGCATGAAAGCAAAACGGTTGTGTTGTAATCCTTTGCTGTCAATGTAAAAACCATGGGTGGCAATATGTAGCAATTGGATATTATTGCCTGTCAGGTTTCGGAATGCATGTTCGGTGGCACTATCACCATGGTATAATTTAGTGTCAATGTTGTTTTGTTTCAGTATTGTAGTAATGTTTTTACTTTCGATATCAGTGCCTGGCAAAGGTGGAATACCAGTCCGAATAGAGTCGGTGTCGTAGTGAATACCTCCAAAAACAGCAGCGGAAGTGAAAGGTAAGTGTTGTCGGGCGAACAATAATTCGCGTAAAGAAGACAGTCGATATAGTTGCCAGCGGTCGTTCACGTAGGCTTCTTTTTTCTCCCAATCGGGAAGCGATTCAATGGCAATGTTGTAAAGTTCTCCTGCGGGTGAGAAAAAGATTCGATTGATCCCATGGAGCGATTCTGACAATGTTGCCCAAAGTAAAGAAGAAAGAGAAGGTGATGTGTATATTGAGGGACGGGCTATATGGCAATGCTTGTGTACTTTCATTAGTCGAATTATTTGAGGCGCGGTACTGTTGTTCCGGAAAACATAAGCTGTGTATTGTACTGAGTCGTTGTTAATGTCAAAGCATACAAACTCAATAGCTGCTTCGTCTCCGGAGAGTTTTTTACTGATGGATTTCCAGTCTGTTGAAATATTGTCGACATAGTCGACATATTGTTTGCTTTCACGTATCAGTTTACGTTCCAATGCATCGGCAAGACGTTCAATGGAATCAACCGAAGCTGTGCGTTGATCGGGAGGTTGGACGTATAGTCTCTCGAGAGCCAGACGATAGGTTTTTAAAGTGTCGAAGTCGCTAACAATTTGTTCGTTGTGACCTTCGTAAAGCAGTTGCCGCATTTCAAGTTCGGTACCGAGTAGGATACCCTTGGCAAAAATGGACGCATTACAAGCAGTCTCTGCCATTTGGGATTCAAATGGAGTGTCGATACAGCGTTGTGCGGCACGGTTCAAGTCGTGCAATACCCATTTCTTATATTTATCCCATAGTAAGGTACGTTCGTGAGACGATAAGGTGGTAAGCGATTTACGAACCATAGAGGTAAGAGAACGCACGCCCAATGTGGCGAAATCGCTCATCAGTTCGAGAACTGAATCCGCAGAATTGGCATAGATGTTGGTGAGCAGCATCAAGGATGCAAGACTTTCGGGATGTTCAATGCCAACTGATTTATGTTGAATATTGAAGGCCGTAAGTGCATACTGTGCAGATTGTTGGATGTTGCCACCAAGAAACAGATGTTTGGATAATGTGGTCAGCGCTAAGGCATATCGTATACTTTCAGAACCCATATGGCGAGCTCGTATTTCAACAGCATGGTTGCAAGCATCTATCGCTTTTTGATGATTGTTAGAGGCTGCATAATAATCAGCCATCCCGAGTAAAGAAGTGGCATAATCGGGGTGGTTGGTGCCAAAATGTTGTCCTCGCAATGCTAATGCTTGTTCTCCCAATGCGATTGCTTGTGCAACATTTCCTGTTGCCATGTGGAAATCGGCCATGTTCGACAATGCATTTGCCAACTCGCTAGTATCTTTTTGTTTTTGCCATGTTTCAACGGCGAGGTTACCTATTCGGATAGCTTCTTCAAAGTCTCCCACACCGCTCCAATAGACCGCCATACTGGTTAAAGACATGGCTATATCGTGATTAGAAGCTCCTCCTATTTTTTTTTGCCGCATGTTCAATACTTTAGAGCCAATGTCAATAGCTTCGTCATATCGTCCAAGCAAGTAGTAGCAATCGGCTAAGAGTGCAGACGGAATTATGGCAGTTGCACCTGAGGAATCGTATTCGTTGGCCAAGGTTATGGCTTTTTTAATCCAGTTGACAGCCTCGGAATAATTGCCAAGACATCGTAGGTACAAAGCCTCGTCGGTATACAGGCGGCTGCGCAACTCGAGGTCGTCATCAGGAGCGTTTTTTGCAGCATTTTCCCCTTGACGCGTGGCCTCAACATAATTGCCCATTTCGTTTAAGCATCCTGCAATAACCCCTTGGAGGTTTGCATAGACTGACGACTCATTTCCCCATACCCACTCGGCGCATTCCAAGGCCCGTAACCCCCAATGCAACCCTTTTTTGTGTTGCCCTGCAGCTTCGTACCATGCTGCAGCTTTGCCTGCAAGTGATATGTAGCCAGGAGATAAAGTGTCCCAAATATTTCGGGCAAGGTTTGCTGCTTGTTCAGCGAGTGATGCTGCTAAAGAATAATTGTTTAATTGAAATTCTGTATCGGCGATAGAATCAATATGGTATATTTCAGCTGTTACAGCCTCACGTGAAAATTGTACTTGCGCAGATGTAGTGCTGGCAAGGCAATAAATGAGCAATGTCAGAATGTATTGAAGTGAGTGAGTCGGTTTTTCTAATGTCATTTATTTTGTTCAGAATTCCCTTTTGTTTTGCTACCTAAATCCATTTTGTCAATAATCTCTTTTGTAAGTACATCAGCGGGTGCTTTCAGGACAGTGAGGACCCATGATTGAGCTACTTCGTCCCACTGCTGGGATGACACGGTTTCCCACGTACGCGCTATCAGATGAAAGTCTTTGCGAGCCCATTTTTTACGGTCTCGCATATTTTTACGCCAGTTTTTACGATAAGTATCTGTGACGGTACAAGTTTCCGTCATATCTATACCCACGGAGTATTCGCCAGTACCCCACACTTCATGGTAATTACCATCAGAGTCACGATAGCCCGAGTAGGAGCGTGGCACAACGAAGCAGTCGCCCGTAACGAGATATCGAGGGTTCTCATTGTCGCCTCGTATATAGTGTAGATATCCTTCTTTATCTATTTCTTTTTCTGTAACTGGAATCTGTAGGCGGAATTGTCCTAAAAGTTGGTTACTTTGCATTTGTGGCAGTTGGTCCATCCATGAAGAATGGATGGCAATGTCGACGGTCATCGAGTAATTGCGTCGGTCAGCAAATGAAAACGAGGTTTCAAAATCGGAATTGGGCAGGCCAGAACGTAGAGGATTGATGATCAGCGTATCAAGAACCAGCTCAAATTTTGAGTGTTCGACAATTCGATTGATTTTCTGGCGGTCAACGTGTAAAGAAATATAGAATACTGTATCATCTTCGTCAAGTATTTTCATGCAACTTAATCCGTCAAATACCATTCCTTTGGGGTCCATGGCACCCTCTGTAGAAGGTGCGTTGTAAAAATTATTGACAGCCGCAATCGTTTGTAGTGCGGTGTGGTTTTTGTTTTCATTGGCGACGATGTTTTCCCACTCTGCTTTCATGCGGGCCTTGCGGGTAACAAGGTTTGCCACCGCATTTACCCCAAAATCGACGACAGAGACCACATATCCTGATGTGATTCCTTTGGCGGCACCCACAGCTGCATCCAGCATGGCGTCACCCAAGCCTCGTTCTAGTATGCGTTCATTGCAATATCGTTCTACCTCCTCGGCTATTTCGTTGTTGCAGTACACTTTTAGTTGATAGGATTGCGATTGAGCCATTATCGCTGTTGATAAAGTGAAGGCCAACAATAAAAGTAATGTTTTTTTCATTTTGTTATTATTTGGTAGGTAAGGGTACAGCGTAGAGATATTCATATAATGGATAGGTCCAATTTCCCAACAGGTCTTTCTCGTAAATTGAAAAATAGAAGGGTTCAATGGTAGAATCATGGAAGACGGATGCAGGAATTAAAAGAGCCCCTCCATCTTCAGAAGGGAATACCCGATGTTCACTCCATTCGTCACCAGATTTGAATTGAATGAACCATTGTGCCTTCTTGCTATAATACGTAGTTGTAGGCAGGGGTAAAAAGATGGTATCCACAATGGGAATGATAGAGGGTATCTCAGCCGTTGCTTCAACTTTGAAGGCACTTTTGGTGGAAAGACCTTTTGTATGTCCTGAATAGCGAGGATTTTGAATCTTATGGTTTGAAAAAACTTTGCATTTTTTAGTCTTGATGTCTACTGCTCGAAAAGCCTGCGACTCGTCGCTGAATACTACTTTAGCTCGACTGTCGAATTCCATTCCCTGAGCAATTTTTTTGCCCCCAATGGTGATTTCTTGTGAATTGAACCATGCTACTTTATACCGTTCTTGTCCAGAAATCGGAAGTGTCGTCATCATCATGGTGATGCAAACCAAGAGAGACCAAAGGTGTTTTTTAATTAATGTATTAGCTCGTATCATAATAATTTATTTTTTTGTATTTGAACAACGTCGTATGTGTAATGGTAAATGTTTGAAAGGATGGTGAATATTGCACCAATTGTGATTAAGTCATACACTTTGCCGGTGCGCCAATAGGTTATAACACATACTACTTCAAGTAATAAAGTGTAAGAAATTAAACTGACAATAGTTGCAGTCAATCTTTTTACAACAGGATTTCGAATGCCTCTTACCAATGAATCTTTCAATTTTTGTTTACCGAGGAGTATCCAAAAAAGAATAGTATAAATAACATATAAAATTAGCAGAAATAAGATAGATACGTGGTGTTGTCCATGTAATAGGGCAAGAAAGGCATTGAATAGGATGAGAGGTCCCGGTTGACTGCCTCGATATGTGTTGTGGACATCATCCTCAAAGTCGCCAATGATAACATATTTTCCATCATATGACCTGGTGTCAAGCAGTGGGAATGCCATTTCATTGGTGTCTGGTGGCATGCCGAGAGCATCGTACCCAAGGGTGTAACGGTCAGCGTTCGCTATGTAATAATTATCTTCTCCATCGTATTCCGTCAGCATTTTTGCCATGTCCATTACTAAGAATACACTTCGGCGGCATAAGTGTCCGGCATCGGTGTAAAACAGACCAGAATGGCGTTGTATTGTCGAATGGTTTGGCCCTAATTGTTGATACATTTTTAATGGTATACTGGCTGTTGATCCGACAATGTATGGAAACTTGAGAAAACTTGATTCTTTTTTAGTGGTTTCATAGTCTGCCAATCCTGTCTTTTCGATTGGTATCAAGCTGTTTTGTCGGGCAAAGTTGTGTATGGGGATGATTATCCGGTCCATATCGTCTATCAAGGCAAACAGAGCGCTGTCGTACGGTGTTACGTCTCCTTGCTCGAAAAACACATCCATGATGATGTACCTGTAATTGGATTGCTGTAGCTGTCTGAGGAGTGCGAGTATTTTCCCTCGGTCAGTAATTGGCGTGGTACCGAGGCAATATCCTGTAGAATCATATACCGGTAACAATGTCTTATCATAATGCACGTCGATCATGACAATGCTGTCGTCATAAGAAACATGCTGCTTGGGAGAAAGTTTCAACCGATCGGCAGTGGCAATGATTTTTTTTTCATTGCCCAATGGCCCCGGTTTGGGACTGTTGAACTGTGCATACGACGATACGAGCAGGAGCAGCGCTCCTACCAGCGATATTATTATCCGTGTGGTGGTTTTCACAGTTTAATGTCTAAGAAAAGAGATGTAGGCTTTGTCGTTTTTGGGTGGACGTGTACATCCGCATTGTTTATTACGTATCGTGTTTGCTCTTGGGGAGCCAATGTTGGTTTAAAGAAATTGTTTATTGTATAGAAGAAATCCAGTCGATTGTCGAATTCACAGTTCTTCAGTAAGTTATTTGATATGTTCAGACCTGAAATTAAACAAGCTTGCAAACGCATGGCACCGTGTCGGCACAGTGCAATAACAGCGGTTCTGCCAAGGCTGTCAGTGTGGTAGTCCGTGATGTCGATTGTCTCGGGTTCTGGTTTGTTTCCACGTTTCACAATCAGGGTCATAGAACCTTTGCAGGTTGTATTGATAGTCAGGTACAAACTATCGGTAGGTCGCATCATTCTTGGTGCATCACAGTTATAAATGGGGATATTGTTTTTCCAATTAAGTTGGACTTCACGAATAATGTCAGGTTGGCAAATACCCACACTTACCTCGGTATGGCATCCGTTTTGAATTTGAGCCTGCATCGGCAGGGACAATCCGGCGATAGCGGCCACCAAATATAATGTCTTTAATAAGTATTTCATTTTTGTTTTATTTTCGTTTTAAATAGAATTCTTTCGCACCAACAATGGCTCCCTCGTGGCTAGGTATTTGTTGGTTTTTGGTTATTGATTGCACTTCATCCTCAAGACTCTGGAGGAAGGTGGCAAAGGGTATGTGTTGGTTGATTAATTCGAGCATTTGTTCCGTGAACACGCTGTTGCGGCTATCAGAGAATATTTCAGAAGTATTCGACACATCCTCATTGGCAACCTGTCCATAGGAGGCCGCATACATGATACATACGCCTCTGCTGGGTGAGGCTTTCTGCATGCCCGAATATCCTTGTTTTTCTGAAAATGGGTTGTTGCGGCAGGCATCCAGTATGATTATCATTTTGGCGTCGGTATTGCCATCGGTAGCCGTTTCAACATTGGTGATGATGGTATTAACGGGTACGCATTTCAGTTCAACGTCTCCTTTACTGGTCAGTTCTGCGTCTATAGGCATCAAGAAATTGCCTTGGTCCGTACCAATACCGTGTCCAGAATAGTACACCAAAAGAACATCCTTGCCAAAAGCCTTGTCGCGGAACTCTTGAATGGTATTAAACATTTCCTCGCGAGTCTGATTCAATCCTTTCACTACTTCAAAGCCAAGTTCCTCTTCCAGCATCTTTGCCATATCGTTGGCATCGTTGACAGGTTTGGTTAACTGCATGCCGTAGTCGGTATAGTCTGCATTTCCGATAACCAAAGCAATACGAGATTCTTCATTTTCTCCACGTTTGGTCGTAGTTGAAATTTTGCGAATGGTTTTTTCTTGACTGATACGTATGCCAGAAGCGTTCGTTACGTTTACTGTCACTCTATTGTCACCATCGTGCAATGCAAGACGCATACCGATCTGATATACTCCGGTTTTTTGAGCCAGCATGGGGTCTTGGAACGTCAGATTGTCTTTGGAGAGTTCTTGGTTGTTAAGGAAAAATTCCCAATTGACATCGCTTTTTGAGTATATTTTCAAATTCATGGTAATCAGGGTATCCACTACCTCGATTACATTTTGTTTATCTCCCCATTCAATGTTTGCAGGCGGTTCTATTTTTTTGTTTTTTAGTTGGTCAAGCAGGTTTTGTGCCTCACGGTTTCCTCCTTTTGCGGCACGTTTGTAGTAGTCTTTTGCCTTGTCAAGATTTTGGTATTCTCCATATAGGCCGTATTGGAATATTTTTCCCAGTTCAAGTTGAGCGTCGACATTCCCTTGGTTTGCAGCACGGGTGAACCATTCTTTGGCGCTAGTGCCGTCCATGGCGGCAAGGTCGTAGGCTCGCAGCAGACCGCAGTAATATTGCGAAGTGTCGTCGCCCATCAATGCGGCACTAAGGAAATACTTCGATGATTGTTCCATGTTGCGGGCAACGCCATGTCCATAGTAGTATATTCTACCTAAGTTACGGGTGGCTTCAAGACATCCTATTTCATGGGCGCGGGTGAAATAGTCTCGGGCTTTGATATAGTCTTTGTCTTGTCCATACAGACCATTGTAGTGTATTTTTGCTAAGGTAAGGGTGGCATCAATATGTTTCTTTTTAGATGCACGCTTATATAGATCCATCACTGAATCTATCAGTCTGGTAGGATCGGTCAGCATCAGGTTTGCTCGACTATATTCGGCATCGGGGTTTCCTTGAAACGAGGCACTATGGTACAAGCCTTTGGCCCCCTGTGGGTTGGCTCGTACACCCAGCCCTTTTTCATAGATTTTTCCCATGGCGTATTGCGAGGCTGCATCTCCTTTTCGGGCGGCAATATCATACCATTTACGCGATTTCCTCAAACTGGGTTTGGTTCCTTGTCCCTTGGCATACATTTCGCCGAGGGCACTTTGGGCCTTCACATTGCCCTGCTTGGCGGCATCAATATAGTATTCGAGTGCAACAGCATAACTTTGGTCTTGACCTGCACCGTAATAGGCCATTTCTCCAAGTTTTACTTGAGCGGTGGCATCGCCTTGCTTGGCCAGACGCAGGTATAACTCTTTTGCTTTGTCGTAATCTTGATGCACTCGGTAGCCCCAGTAGTACATAGACCCTAACTGATAGATTGATTCACGGTCGCCTTGTTTCGCGGCTTTGCTATACCATACTTCAGGGTTGCCCTCATTACTGTAGTAGTACATGCGAGCCAGGTCTTTCTGTGCATCGCTGTAACCTTGGTTTGCCGCGCTGGTTAGCCATCGTTCGGCTTCTACACTCTTTTTGGGTGAATAGTAACTCATCAGTCCGAGGAAATACTGAGCATCGCGAATTCCTGCCAGCGAGGCCTCCCTGAAGTGGTGTGCAGCTTGTTGGGTATTGCGCTGGATATTGCCCACTCCGAAGTAGTACATGTAGCCTAATTGGAAGTGAGCATAGGGGTAACCTTTTTCGGCCGATTTCTCAAGCCATGTTTTTGCTTTTTGGAAATCGACTGTGCCATCTACACGGTAATAGGATATCATTGCTAGATTGTACATTGCTTCACGGTCACCATTATTTGCTGCTTTTTCGAACCAGTACTTCGCCGACGACAAATCGTTTTCTTTGCGATGTTTTCCAAGCGAACTAAAAAAGATGTTGCCTAATTGTAACTGGGCATCGGGGTTGTTCTGGATGGCGGCCATCTCGAAGTATTTCATGGCTTTTTTCTTCTTTCCATTCTCCATCAGATACATGCCGTATTGGTATTGCGCTACAGATTGACCGGCATCGGCACGTTTCTCAATCATTTCTATTTGTGCTGTGGCACTTTGTGTTAACATTAGCAATGATAGTGCCAAGGCAATGATTTTTGTTGTGTCAGATATAGACTGAATCCTAATCATATTGTAATGTTTTTATCTTTGTGTCAATCAAGAATGCAAAGATACAAAAAAATCCCGACTCACCAAAGTCGGGATTTAAATAATTGATATTTTTTGTAAAATTAACTGATTCCCAATTCCTTTTATGTGTGGATCATTCGGCAGAGTGGGCGTTGGCGTTGGCATCGACACGCTTCACCATGCCTTGCAGGGCGGTGCCGGGGCCTACCTCGATGAATTCGTCGGCGCCATCTTTCATCATGTTCTGCACGGTGGCGGTCCAACGCACGGGCGAGGTGAGCTGCATGAGCAGGTTCTTCTTGATTTCGGCGGGGTCGCTATGCGGCTGGGTGTCGACGTTCTGGTAGCAGGGACAAACGGGCTTGTGGAATTCGGTGCGCTCAATGGCTTCGGCCAGCTCAACGCGTGCAGGTTCCATCAGAGGGCTGTGGAATGCGCCACCCACCGCCAGCGGCAGGGCTTTGCCTTTCACCTCTTTCACCTTCTCGCAGGCACGGGCTACCCCCTCGTTGCTTCCGCTGATGACCAGCTGGCCTGGGCAGTTGTAGTTGGCTGGTACGACGACTTCGCCGTCGATGCTTGCACAGATGTCTTCGACCGTTTTGTCGTCGAGTTTCAGCACGGCGGCCATGGTCGACGGGGTTTTCTCGCAGCATTTCTGCATGGCGTTGGCGCGGGCTATGACCAGACGCAGGCCGTCCTCAAAGCTCATGGCTCCGGCGGCGACCAAGGCCGAGAATTCGCCCAGCGAATGGCCTCCCACCATGTCGGGTTTGAAGTTCTCGCCCATATATTTGGCCAGAATCACCGAGTGCAGGAAGATGGCGGGCTGCGTCACCTTGGTTTGTTTCAGGTCTTCCGGTGTGCCGGCGAACATCAGGTCGGTGATGCGGAAGCCGATAATCTCGTTGGCTTTCTCGAACATGGCGCGGCACTCTTCGTTGCCGTCGTAAAGGTTCTTGCCCATGCCCACAAACTGGGCTCCCTGGCCGGGAAATACGTATGCTTTCATTTATTATTCTTTAGTTTGTTGTTTTAATAGTAACGATATGTTTCTACAAATATTGTGTGGCGACGGGGGAAGGAATGCCGCCATCGGCAGGTGGAACAGGTGGATGGCCAGCATCAGTTGGGCAACGGCCATGAAGCTTTGGGCGGTGAGGCTTGCCCAGGCCGATCCTGTGGCCCCGAAATGCGGTATCAGCACGAGGTTCATCACCACGTTGAGCACCAGCGATGTGGCTGCGAAAAGGTTGAGCTGTCGCAGGTGGCCGCCGGCGGTGAGCAGAGTGCCGAAGATGTATGTGATGCCGATGGGAACAAGTCCGAAGATAATTACCTTGAACACAGGCACGTAAGGTAGCCCGTTGCCATGATACAGCAGGTTCATCAGCGGTTCGGCCAACAATGTGCAAGCCACTGCGCAGCCAATAGCGAAACACATCAAAGGCCAGAAGACAAGCCTCAGTGCATCTGTAAGTTGAGCGTGGGCCGATGTGTTTTTTATTTCCTTGCAAATTTTCGAAAACACAGGTAGCAGCGGAACGCTGACAAGGTAGCAGACCATGGTCAGCGCGTCGAGCAGGCGGAAGGCTCCGGCGTATATGCCCGCGTCGGCATCGCCCGCCATGCGGCGCAGCAGTATGGGGTCGATGCGGTTGTACGAGGCCATCAGCAGCACCAGCAGAGCGAACGGTGCACTCTTGCGCAGGATGACGAGGAAGAAGCGGCGGTCCCACCGCAGGCGGCGTAATCTTGCCTTGCGTGCTATCACCGTGAATGCCAGCGCTGCCGTGATGCCATAGGCAATCAGCTGGGCATAGACGAAATGGTAAATCGAGAATTGGAATTCAAAGATTGAAAAATGCGGTCCCCACAGCAGGAACCCGCAAATCACAATCATCAGCACGCGGTCGAGCACCGAGAAGAGGCTGTCCCACTTGAATAGCATCAGGCCCTCGAAGTTGCTGCGCAGATAGAGTATCAGCGAGTTGAGGGCCTGGCAGAGCGTCAGCAGCGCCAGCAGGCCGAACTCCCTGCTCCCATAGCCCATCAGCAGCCCGGCGGTGAAGGTGACCACCAGATAGAGCCCCAGCAGACACATCTTGATGCCGAGTATGCCGCTCAGGTGCTTCTGTATCAGTTGCGGATGCTGTGCGATGTTGCGGGTGTTGAAGTTGGTTACCCCGAGGTCGAGCAGGATATTGAAGATGTAACTGAAACTCAACAGTGCGTGGTAGAAACCATAGGCCTCGTTTCCCACGGTATTCTGCACCCCCACCTCGATACCGAGAATCCAGAACGGCTTGACCAGCAGGTTGGCCAGCAGCACCCAGAAAAGGCCCGAGAGTAGTTTCTTCTGCATTGTGGGATAGTTGATTGAATTATAATGCTATTAACGGCTCGCTGCGGCAAATATTGTGCCACCGCGTAAAAATCCCCCTCATCAGGGCTTGGGAATGCATTTGTTCGGTCGTTGTTCAGTTGTTGTTCAGTTGTTGTTCAGTGTGGCACTGAACAACAACTGAACAACAGGGGTCCATCGAGCGGACAACGGGCGTTGCGATAAGGATGTTTTATTTGATGCTCCTCAGTTCGGATGGGTTTCCGTTGAGGCGGTTTTGGAAATTGAGGCGTTTGCCTTTGACGGGAGTCGTGGCGGGTTTGCCGACGGTCCAGCGTTCCTCCATCTCCCATTTTTCGCGCAGCTGCAGGGTTTTGTCGAAGAGGATGGTCTCCTCGGGTTGGCGCTGTGCGCGGTAGTCGCCGGGGGTCCAACGGCCGTCGTTGTTGCGGTCGAGGACGGCACGCAGGCGGTAGTCGCCGCCGACGAGGTGTGAGAAGCGGAGTTCGGAATTCGGGGCCTGGAGTTTGGAACTCTGGACGACGGTGTCGCGTTTGTCGAGCACTTCGATGACGAGGTCGGTGCCCGTCAGGTTTTCGATATGCAGGGTGAGTGTACCGTAGTCGCGCGGTGTGAGGCTGAAGGTCAGGCTGTCGGTCGTGTTGCCGTAGAGGTCGGTGAAGAGTCCGCTGTGCAGGCGGACGCGGTATTCCACGCCTGACTGGAGCGTGGTCGTGAGCCGGGCCTGCATCCGGTTGCTGTCGAGCGTCAGTGGGCAGAGGCTGAGGGTGCTGTCTTTCAGGTTGAGGATTTCGGCCTGTGCGCTGTCGGCCATTTTGGCGATGGGTGTACGGAATGAGAGGCGCAGGTCGTCGTAGAAGGCGCTGTTGCCACTGCAGAGGGCGCGCATGAGGGGCTGTGCGGTGGTGGCATTGGTGTTGCCAAAGTGACTGTTCCTTTTGGGTTTTTGGGCACGGTAGCGAAGGTTGAGAGTGTCGTTCAATCCTTCGTCGCGTAGGATGAGCCGTGTGGAGTCGCAGTTGGGGTTGAGGCACCAGAGGGTAAGCGTGTCGCGCCGTGGGTTGAGCCGCCATTCGACGGCTTCGCCGCTCACTTGTGGTTGCTGCATGGGTAGCTGGGTGACAACGATGATGCGTCCTTTTTCGGTGAATTCGCCTTTCATCAGACGTTGCTGTTTTTTTTCGGGTGCCGAGATTCGCAGGGTGGCGGTACGGTTGGTGTCGATGCTGTCGACGGTGGTGAGAGGCTTGTCGAGCCATGCCACAGGCTCGTCGTTGTCGAGGCGCAGGTTGCGGTTTTTGTCCTCGAAAGCGACGATTCGGTAGCTGCCTCCGGGGAGGTTGTGGAAGGAGAAGTGTCCGCGTTTGTCGCATCGGGTGACGAATCGGGGCTGGCCTTCAAGGGCGGCGGTATCGGATGCGGTGGTGTCGTAGGCCACTACGGTGACGGTCTCTTTCCAAGGCTTGCCGCCACGTGCGTCCGTCACGTGGCCGCCCATCATGAGAGTATCCATGGTGGTGCCGGTCGAGAAGACGTATTCGTAGCTCGGCAGGAGGTTGCCTTCGTTGAAGTCGGCAATGGCATCCTTGAATTGGAAGAGGTAGGTGGCGTCGGGCAGCAAGGTGTCGTTCAGTTTGACAAGCACACCTTTGCCCTTGGTAGTGTATTCTGCTTTATGCTTCAGTGGTGGCGAGACAAGCACGTTGTTCGATGCGTCCTTGAGCACCACGTATTCGTCGAACTCGATGTAGAATTGGTTGCCGTCGAAGTTGCGGCTGCCGTTGGTCGGCTGTGTTCCAACGGCCACGGGTGGAGTCTCGTCCTTGGGACCACCGGAAGGGAAGCCCTGTTTGGCGCAGGAGGAGAGGAGTAGCAGTGCAAGTAGTATTTTAAGAAATCTCATCATCCGAAGAGCTCTTTCAGTTCGTTGTGCATGGTATCAAGGGCGCTGTCGACAGGCGAACGGTCGGCAGCCGAGGCGAAGATGGTGGCAGCCAGACGGGTGGGGTCGGCGGTGTCGGTCAGGCTGACGGCGCTGCTGTTGACGAGGTTGATCATCTCGTCTTTGGCCTCGCGGATGCTGGCCCACAGTTCGGGGCTGAGGTAGACCTGCTGCGAGAGGTTGTGCTCCCATTCGTCGCGGATATTCTTGGTCATCACACCCTGCAGCAGCTTGAGGTCCATGCCAGGCTGGTAGCAGCGCAGCACGAGGCTGTTGGGACTGATGCGTTCGAGGAAGAGGGCCATGCGCTCGTACGCTTGCAGGCGGATGGGGGTGACGGTGCGGAGTGTTTCGCGGCGTTCGTCGAGCTTCATCTGCAGCAACTGTTGTTTCTGCTGGTTGTCGAAGTAGCGTTTCACCAGCAGGTAGAAAATCAAACCTGTCAGGGCAAGGGTGGCCAGCATGGCCAAAACTAAAAGAAGGTATTTCATTGTTCGTTGAGCA
This sequence comes from Bacteroidales bacterium, assembly GCA_017448185.1. Lineage (GTDB taxonomy): Bacteria > Bacteroidota > Bacteroidia > Bacteroidales > P3 > Colimorpha. The sequence continues at coordinate 40,851 of JAFSLX010000010.1, read as the reverse complement.
ATTGGTTCACTAATTGGGTAACTCCTTTGGTGGCCACCTCTTTGATGAAGGTGACCTTGCGGCTGACGGGCACCTCCTTGGGGTCGACCACATAGCAGGGAACGCCGCTCTGCACATAGTGGATGAGGCCTGCGGCGGGGTATACGGCCATCGACGTGCCCACGACGACAAAGATGTCGGCCTCTTCGCAGAGGGCGGCAGCAGGCTCGATGTTGGGCACAGCTTCGCCGAACCATACAATATGTGGGCGCAGCTGCGTGCCGTCGGGAGCGAGGTCGCCGAGCTTGATGTCGCGGTTGCCCACCTCGACGATGAGGTTGGGGTTGCGGTCGGAACGGCCTTTGGTAAGTTCACCGTGCAGGTGCAGCACGTTGGTTGAACCAGCGCGTTCGTGCAGGTCATCGATGTTCTGGGTGACGATGTGCACGTCGTATTTCTCCTCTAAACGCACCAGCTGGCGGTGAGCCTCGTTGGGCTGTGCTGCAAAAAGTTGGCGACGGCGCTCGTTGTAGAAGTTTAGCACCAGTTCGGGATTACGTTCATAAGCCTCGTGGGTGGCCACGTCTTCGACGCGGTAGTGCTCCCACAATCCGTCGCTGTCACGGAAAGTTGAGATACCGCTTTCGGCGCTGATGCCCGCGCCAGTCAATACCACTATTTTTTTCATGATAAACTATAACGGCGAAAAGGATGATTTATTGTAAAGGGGTCAATGTGGTCCGTCGGTTTTTGGCGCGGCCTTCTGGAGTGCCGTTGTCGGCAATGGGTCGTGTTTCGCCATATCCACGGTAGGCAAGGCGGTCGGCGTTGATGCCGTGTTCCACGAGGTAGTCGTATACTGCCTTGGCACGCCGTTCGCTGAGAGCGAGATTATCCTCGTCGCTGCCCACGGCATCGGTGTGGCCACCCACTTCAAGTCGCAGGTTTGGGTGTCGTTTCAGTGCTTCGACCAGTCGGTCGAGGCCTGCCATCGATGCTTCGTACAGCTGGGCGCTGCCGGTAAGGAAATGGATGTTGTTCAGTGTCACTGTGTCACCCAGGGTCAGCAGGTTCTCGGCCTGAATGACAGGGTCGATGAAAGTGATGCGTTCGGGCCGTGCCGGTGCAGGCATGACGAACGAGTAGAGGTCTTGTTTGCCGTATCCGCCATAACGGTCGCTGCTGAAGATGGCCGTGCGGCCATCGGGAGCCACGATGAGGTTGTTCTCGTCGTCGGGCGTGTTGATGGGGTAGCCCAGGTTCTCTACTTTCCACTTTCCACTCTCGTTTCGTTTGGCGCAATAGAGGTCCATGCCGCCCATGCCGAGGTGATGGTCGGAAGCGAAGTAGAGTGTTTTGTCGTCGAAGTGGATGTAGGGTGCGGTTTCGTTGCCAGGCGTATTAATTTCGGGGCCAAGGTTTTGTGGTTGGCTCCAGCGCCCTTCTTCAAGGGTGCAGCACCAGATGTCGGTGCCGCCGTAACCGCCCGGCCGCGTCGAGGCAAAGTATAGTGTGTAGCCGTCGATGCTGAGCGAAGGGAACGATTCCCAATAGGTGGAGTTGACCGGTGCGCCGAGGTTGCGAGGCTTTCCCCAGCGGTCACCATGGCGAACGCTCATGTAAATGTCGCAGCCTGTAGGCTCGTTGTTGCGGCCGCAGGCTGTGAATAGAACCACACGACCGTCGTGCGACAGAGTCTGTGCGCCTTCGTTTCCGTTGCTGTTCAGCGGTTCGGGCATGCGATGGGCTGGACCCCAGTTGAGTTCCATGGTGTCGTAGAGCGACAGGTAGAAGTCCTCTTCTTGCGGCAGGCCGCGCTGGGTGGTGGTGCGCCGCGGTGAGCGACGGGTGAACATCAGCATGCGGTAGTCGGCAGTCAGTGCCGGCAGGTATTCGTCATCGGCTGTGTTGACATTGGGGCCGAGATTGATAGGCTTGAATGGAACAGGGTTGTCGATGGCATGTTGTCGCCATTCTGCGGTGCGCATGCCTTCGCGGGCTTCCTTTGTCCACTGCAGCATGCCACGTTGTTCGGCCAATGAAAGGGCGTGGCTGTAACAGTCATGCGCCATGGTATATTGCTTCAATGCAATATGCTGGTTGCCCAGCAGCAGGTAGGCTTCGGAGTAGGTGGGGTCGATATCGATGGCTTTGTGTAGCAGTTTGATTGCATCTTCATGCTGTCCAGACACGCTCTTCTCCACCGCTTGTTCGAACAGCGGTTCGCTCTTCTTCGTCTGCCCCACCGCCACCATCGGCAACAGCAGTAACATTAGGATTGCCAGATAATGTTTCATAACAAAAAAATAACGTAACAATAATGTTTTTATTGTTCCGCAAGTAAGCACGCAAAAAGTACCTCGCATATAGTGTAATTTTTGTTTTTTTGACATACTTTATCCTCAAAAAAACGTAAAATATCTTTGAGTATAGAATTTTTATTTAGTTAAATAACAAATCATTATAAATATTTTTCAAATTTTATTAGGTTTATATTATAAACTTGTTTATTTTTGCACCATCAATTTGAAATAAATAATAAAAAAGTAAACAACAATGGAAGAAAAAGCAAATCTCACTGCAGAACGCAGTCTTAAAATTATCACCGAACAAATAGAGCGCAGCAGGAATGTCGTTGCAAAGGACACAGGGCAATTGCTCTACTTGTCGGGTCTCGCAACAATGGGAACAGCCGTCATAGTGGCTCTCGTCAACGGCTTGTCAGCTTCGCCTATGGGACAACTTCTATGGCTTGTCCTTCCCTTCATCATCTGGGGAATTAAGCGTATCCACGAAAAAAAACAGGTACAGGCGCCCGTTTCTCTTGTTGGCACACTTGTTGTCAGGACTTGGTGGAGTTTCGGTTGTATCGTCATCGGATTCTACCTTTTTGCGCTTATTTGGAATATCCTAGTGTTGAGATTATACGACAACCTTACAACTGCAACCCAAGCAATGGTGACAATCACACCTGTCATCATTCTGCTGATGGGTATGGCAGTTGCCATTACGGGACATATACTGAAAAGACGTTGGCTGGTATTGTTCGGTATTCTCGGTGGCCTGCTTGTAGCCATTTGTGAGTACTCCGGAGTCATCAGCGCAATTATTGTTTATAGTTGTGCATCAGTCAAGACAATAATCGTTTTAAATTTAATCACACCCTGTTTGTCAATATTTCTCTTTTCACTCATCGGCCTTGTGATTCCCGGTTGGATGCTAAAAAAACAGAACCCATGATGTTCCCTGCATTAGACCCATTACTGCACTCCGAGTTGCGGCTGGCAGTCATCTCCTTGCTTATGAGTGTCGACGAAGCCGACTTCACATATATCAAGGAACAGACGGGCGCCACTTCGGGCAACCTCAGTGTGCAACTTGACAAACTCACCGCCGCAGGCTATATCGCGGTAGAAAAAGGCTTCAAAGGCAAGATGCCGCGTACCACCTGCCGTATCACTCCTGCTGGGACAGAAGCATTCAGAGACTATGTCAAAGCATTGAAAAAATACATCTCAACCAAGAAATAGCCTATGTATAATAAACGCAGAAACGGACTTCCGAAAGGAAATCCGTTTTCTGTAGTATATCTACCTAAGTCAATCTACTTCACCAACGCGTAGGTGTCGCTGGCGATGACGTACTCTTCGTCGGTGGTGCAGACCACGGTGGCCACCTTCGAGTCGGGGGTCGAGAGGATGACATCCTCGCCCATCACGTTGTCGTTCTTCGAAAAGTCGATCTTGATGCCGAGGCATTCCATGTTTTCGAGGATAGGACGGCGCATAAACCAGGCGTTCTCGCCGATACCGCCGGTGAAGAGCAGCAGGTCGCAGCCACCCATCTCGGCCATATAGCCGCCAATGTATTTCTTCACCTTTTGGGCAAACATGTCGAAGGCGTAGGTGGCGCGTTCGTCGCCTGCATCGCGGCCGGCGCGGATGTCGCGCATATCCTGTTTGTCGCCGCTGATGCCGAGCAGACCGCTCTGCTTGTAGAGCATCTTGGTCAGTGCTTTGCTGTCGTAGCCCATGTCCATGAGGTAAAGGATGACACCGGGGTCGACATCGCCGCAGCGCGAACCCATGATAAGACCCTCAAGGGCGGTGAGACCCATGGTGGTGTCGACGCTCTTGCCGTGGTCGATGGCGGCGATGGAGGCACCGCTGCCGAGATGGCAGGAGATAATCTTCAGGTCGTGCCAGTCGCGGCCAATCATCTTGGCAGCCTTCTCGGCCACGAACTTATGGCTGGTGCCGTGGAAGCCGTAGCGGCGGATGCCGTATTTCTCATACATCTCGTAGGGCAGGCCATAAAGGAAGCTCTTTGGAGGCAAGGTGCTGTGGAAGGCGGTGTCGAAGACGGCGGTTTGGGGCACACCGGGCAGCACTTCGCGCATGGCATAGATACCGGCCAGGTTGCCGGGAGTGTGCAGCGGGGCCAGGTGCTCGAGGCTCTTGATCTGCTCGATGACCTTGTCGTCGACCAGCACGCTCTCTTTGAAGATTTCGCCACCGTGAGCCACGCGGTTGCCGACAGCACCGATTTCCTTCAGGTCGCTGATGACACCGATTTTCGGGTCGGTCAAGGCCTTGAGGACAATCTTGATGCCCTCGGTGTGGTTGGGAATGGGCAGCTGCTCGTAGTGCTTCTGGCCGTTCCACTTGTGGGTGAACTCTCCCATTTCCAGACCGATGCGCTCCAGCAGGCCCTTGGCCATCACCTGAGCATTGTTTGCCATGTCGACCAGTTGGTACTTGATCGATGAACTTCCGCAGTTTAAGACTAAAATCTTCATATTTTTATATGTTTTTGTTTTACTTTTTTCACTCTTTACCGATGTGCAAAAATACAAAAAAAATTAATTCTAAAAAAAATTTAACATTCTATTGTCACCTCCGCACTTCCGTTGACGAGATATTGGCGGCCTGAGCTCACTTCGCGGCACAGCCAGCGGGTGCGTCGTTTCGCTATGGTTTCGAAGAGCATTTCTGGCTTGTGCACGAGGCGGAAACGTGTGCCGACAGACAACTGATCGAGGGTCAGTCGGTCGGGATTGTAGTCGGGGTCGTAGCGGTGCAGGGCGGCCTCGATTTGCTTGCCGACAGGGTGGGAGAGGGGGATGCGTCGCGTGTAGCGCTTCAGCAGCGCCTGCACCTCGGATGGGTAAATGTCGGTGTGGGCGATAATCAGCTGGCGGTATTCCTCCTGCCACTCGTGTCCGTGGGGCTGTACATTTTTGTGTTTCATGTGAGTCTCGAGGTGGGCAGCCTCATGCAGGAACACCCACAGGAAAAACCATGGATTCAGGTCTCCGTTGATGCTGATTTCATGAAAGTTGCGGTCGGGCGTAGGACGGCGGTAGTCGCCCAGTTTCGACATGCGTTCGCGTGTGATGTGGAAGTGCACTTTGTAGTGGTCAAGGTAGCCGTACACCCAATCGACCGCCTGCGCAGGCAGGTGGTTCCCCAGTATCCGGCGGTATCGTTCCTCGTTGGTCAAAACGTCGGGCAGTCGCAGTCGCTGCGGTTGTGTCGGTGCATGTTCACGCTGCTTTTGCAGGCCGTCATTCCGAGGCTGCACAGCAGAATAGCCACAGCCATCAGTTTCGCTATTGATGATTTCTTCATATCCATGATAACGCGCCATTGTGCTTTTTATTGCCTCGACAACCTATTTCATTGTTCGGTTGTTGCTCAGTCGTTGTTCAGTCAAACACTGAACAACGACTGAACAACGACTGAGCAACAACCGAACATCGAACACATGGACTGTGGTTTCGTAATTTTTTGTATTTTTGCAGCCGAAAGATATAATTGTAATTAATCTAAATATGTCGTATACTTATGATTATCCACGTCCGATGCTGACGGCCGACTGTGTGGTGACCGACCTTGAAGGCCGTGTGTTGCTGGTGCGGCGCGGCAACGAACCGTTCAAGGGATGCTGGGCGTTGCCCGGCGGCTTTATGGAGATGGACGAGACTATCGAACAGTGTGCCGTGCGCGAGCTCGAGGAAGAGACCGGCCTGCATGCCACGGTGGATATGCTGCGGCTGGTGGGCGTGTTCAGCGCTGTGGGCCGCGACCCGCGTGGACGCACGGTGACGGCGGCCTATGCCCTCAGCATGCCCGATGCCACCAAGGTGGCCATAGCAGGCGACGATGCTGCCGCGCTCGACTGGTTCCCGTTGTCATCGTTGCCCCCATTGGCCTTTGACCATGCTGAGATTCTGCGTGTTGCCTTCGGCGAGAAATAAATTTTGGACAAAAATACTATAAAGACAATCCGTCCGTTATTGATTTGATATGGGTAAAACTGACAAATCGGCACAGAGCGGCAGCCTGATACTCGTCTGCGTGGCCATGGTGACGGGCGTGCTGATGGGTGCGATGCTGACCTCGCACAAGGGTGGCAACGAACCCTCGCGCAACCTGCAGGGCAAGATGGGCGAGGTGATGCAGCTGGTCGAGTCGAAGTATGTCGACACGGTCGACATCGACTCGCTCAGCGAGCATCTGGTGGCCGTGATGTTGGGTGAACTCGACCCGCACAGCATGTACCAGTCGGCCCGCGAAACCGAGCGCACCGAGGAGATGATGCGTGGCAACTTCGAGGGCGTGGGTATTGTGCTGCATCGCGATGGCGACACTACCTATGTAGGGCAGGTGTTGGACGGTGGCCCCTCCGACGGGGTGGGCATCATGCCGGGCGACCAGCTGCTCAAGGTGGACGGTGTCAATGTGCTGGGTATGAAGTCCGATTCGGTGGTGGCACGTTTGCGTGGCCGCCGCGGTACAAAGGTGAAGGTGGCTGTCGACCGGTGCGGCGAACAGAAGGAATTCGACATCCGGCGTGGGGTGGTCGACCATACGACACTTTCGTTCAGCACCATGCTCAACGACACTACCGGCTATATCATCCTCTCCAGCTTTGCAGAGACGAGCTATGATGAGTTTCACGCGGCTTTGAAGCAGTTGAAGCAGCGTGGCATGCGTCGGCTGATATTCGACTTGCGCGGTAACGGTGGAGGCTCTTTGTCGTCGGCCATCGGCATTGCCAATGAGTTGCTCCCGGCGGGCAGCCTGATTGTCTATACTCAAGGTCGGCACCAGCGCCGTCAGGATGTGAGAGCCCGTATGGGTGGCATGTTCACCCAGGGCAGTGTGGTGGTGATGGTCGACGAGGCCTCGGCCTCGGCCAGCGAGGTGGTGTCGGGTGCACTGCAGGACAACGACCGCGCGCTGATTGTGGGTCGACGTACTTTTGGCAAGGGATTGGTGCAGCGCGAGTTCCAACTTGACGACGGTTCGTCGGTGCTGCTCACCACAGCCCGCTACTATACTCCTTCGGGGCGTTGCATTCAGCGCTCCTACGACCAAGGGACCGACAAATACTACAGCGACTATGTGCAGCAGGTGATCGACGAGTCGTATGCCGACAATCCCACGGTGCATATCACCGATTCGACACCCTACTACACTGTGGGTGGACGCGTGGTGTACGGCGGTGGCGGCATCTATCCCGACAAGTTGATGCCCTATCGCAAGGACCGCGACTATGCCTACTATAACCAGCTTGCTTCGCAAGGATTGTTTAACAAGGTTGCGTTTGAATATGTGAGGAAAAATGCCGCCAAAATGCTGTCGCAATATGCCGACGCGGCCGATTTCGTCAAGCGGTTCCAAGTCGATGATGCTTTGCTTCACCGTTTGGTTGAGGCCGGTCAAGCCGCCGGTATTACTCCCGACAACCACAGTCTGCAGGCGCGCCGTCGCCTAATGACCAATATGATAAAGGCCAACATTGGCTTCTTCCTCTTTGGCAACGATGCCTACTTCGGTGTCTCAACCCAGGAGGACGATGATTTGAAACAAGTAATGAAAATGAAAATATGAAAAGGATAGCATTGATAGTAGCCCTGCTTGCAACCGGTCTGGTTGCCACAGCACAGCGCAGTTCGTTCAATGGTACTATAACCGGCATTGAGAAAGGCACCCGTATTGTGGTGAGCGAACCACAGAGAGGAAAATTGGTGCCTGTCGACACGCTCACCCCTGACAGTAAAGGCCGTATCAAGAAAGATTTCCAGTCGGCCGACCCGCTGTTTGTCGCTCTTTCGCTTACGCGTGCGCAAAGCCCGATGGTACATGTTATCCTGCTGCCAGGTGAGAAGATTACGATGGACATGGTGTTTATGCCTGCCATCAACTTCATCAATGTTACTTCGGCCAAGGGCTCGGCCAATGCCGACGTTTACAAGCGCTACACCAATCTGATGTCAGATGCGCTGGTCGACCAGCGTCTCCAGCAAACGCTTGCATCGAACATGGAGCAGTTACTGTCGGCAAATGCCAATGTGCTTATGAGCGCTTTTTTGGTCACTTATTTCGAGAGCGCTTTCGAACAGTATGCCGGGTTGTATAAAACCATCCGCGACTCCCTTATCGGCACCTATCCCGAGAACGATTTTGTGCGCCACCTCGACAGCAAGTTGCGCGCCTCGATTGTGGCTGGGATGGAGGCTCCTGACATTGCCCTGCCCGACCGTGATGGACAGACCCGTCACCTGAGCGACCTGCGTGGCAAGGTGGTGCTTATCGATTTTTGGGCTTCGTGGTGCCGCCCCTGCCGAATGGAAAACCCCAACGTGGTGAGAGTATATAATATGTATAAAGACAAAGGCTTCGAGATTTTCAGCGTGTCGCTTGACAATAACCGCGACGCATGGTTGAAAGCTATCGAAGTCGATGGTCTTGTGTGGCCCAACCATGTCAGCGACCTGCGTGGCTGGAGCTCGGCCGGTGGCCGCCTTTATGGTATCAGCTCTATCCCTGCCACTGTGCTCGTCGGTCGCGACGGAAAAGTGTTGGCACGCAATTTGAGGGGAGCAGAATTAGAACGTAAATTAGCAGAAATATTTGCACAATGATTACTACCACACAGATAGAAATGGCATTGAGCCATGTCAATGACCCTGATCTCGGTCGCAGTCTGACTGAGCTGGGCATGATAGAGAATATCAAGGTTGATGGCAAGAAGGTCAGTTTCGATTTGGTGCTGACCACACCTGCATGTCCTATGAAGAAAAAGATGAGCGACGACTGTATTGCCGCTATCCACGAATATGTTGACCGTGAGGCCGAGGTGGATATCAATCTCACCTCCAAGCCTCAGCCCGACCCCAAAGAGGAGTTTCGTGAAGAGTTCAAGAACGTGCACAACATCATCGCTGTGGCTTCTGGCAAAGGTGGCGTAGGCAAGAGCACCGTGGCTGCCAATCTGGCAGTGTCGCTGGCCAAAACGGGTGCCAAAGTGGCTCTGGTCGATGCCGATATTTACGGTCCCTCTATTCCTATTATGTTCAACATCGAAGGCGAGGAAGTGTACGGCCATAAGGTGGGCGACAAAACCTATATGCTTCCCATTGAGAAGTATGGCATCAAACTGATGTCGGTGGGATTTTTTGTCGATGCCGCCAAGGCTCTTGCATGGCGTGGACCTATGGCCAGTGGAGCCCTGAAACAGTTGCTCGGTGAAACCTGGTGGGACGAGATTGACTATATGGTGGTCGATATGCCTCCGGGAACGGGTGACATACAGCTTACCCTTGCTCAGACCATTCCGGTGACCGGAGCCATTATCGTCAGCACTCCGCAGCAGGTGGCGTTGGCCGATGTGGTGCGTGGGGTTGAGTTGTTCCGCAACGAGGCTATCAATGTACCGGTTCTCGGCTTTGTTGAAAATATGGCCTACTTTACGCCTGCCGAGTTGCCTGACCACAAATACTATATATTTGGACAAGGTGGTTGCCGCAAGTTGGCTGAAGAAATGAACATTCCTTTGTTGGGCGAGATTCCGTTGGTGCAGAGCATTGCCGAAAGCGGCGACTTGGGCAAACCTGCAGCCCTTTTCAATCCTGAAAAGACGCAAGACCCTGTGCGTGACGCATTCGACGCTTTGGCACAGAATACAATCAAGGAAATCTGCAAACTTAATATTAGATAGTTATGACCGACCAAGAGAAAGCCGTTGTCGAGGTGAAAGTGAAGAATGCCCTCGAACAGATACGCCCCTACTTGCAGCAAGACGGTGGCGATGTGGAGTATGTTGATATGACCGCCGAGGGAGTGGTGATGGTTCACCTCAAAGGCCATTGCGGCAGTTGTCCGCATGCCATGCAAACGCTCAAGCAAGGCATTGAACAGGCCATTAAACGTGTTATCCCCGAAGTGAAATCGGTTGAAAGAGTATGATATACACTAAAACAGGAGATGGCGGCACCACCTCGTTGGTGGGTGGTAGCCGTGTGTCGAAAGACGATGTGCGAGTTGAGGCATATGGCACTGTAGATGAACTTAATTCTCATATCGGTCTTCTTGCCGAGATGTTTCGTTCGCAGCAAGGCGGCTACTTCGACGAGTTGAAGGATATACAACATAACTTGTTCACCTTGCAGACGCTTCTCGCCACCGAGGATGCTGAGTTGTATGCCCGTCTTCCGCAGTTGCCTATGGAAGAAGTGGAACTGCTCGAACGTCAAATTGACACTATTAGCGATATTTTGCCCAAGTTGCACAATTTTGTTATCGCTGGCGGCAATATGGCAGGTGCGCAGTGCCATGTTTGCCGCACTGTCTGCAGGCGTGCCGAGAGGCGTGTGGTTACCCTTGCCCGCGAGACCCATGTCGACGAGGTGATACTGCGATATTTGAACCGCTTATCCGACTATCTGTTCGTGCTCGGAAGAAGGGCTGTGGTGATGGATGGTAATAAAGAAGATTTGTATATCAGTTAGTTGAAAAAAATATTTTTCGGTTTTGGAAAAAGATGTACTTTTGCAAAAATTTTTTGGAGCATAAGTTATGTATTGGACATTAGAATTAGCATCGAAACTTGAGGACGCCCCCTGGCCCGCAACCAAGGAGGAATTAATTGATTATGCGCAACGTACGGGTGCCCCGATGGAAGTTATCGAAAACCTTTCGGAGATAGAGGATGAGGGTGACCAGTATGAAAGCATTGAGGATATATGGCCCGATTATCCTACCAAAGAAGACTTTTTCTTTGAAGAAGACGAATATTAAACACATTTCGTTTATTGGGTCGGGCAATGTGGCCACCCATTTGGCTTTGGCATTCCATGCAGCCGGACATATTGTCGACCAAGTCCTTTCACGCGAGTATGACCATGCTCAGTTGCTTGCTTCGCGTGTGAGTGCTGTGGCAATTGACCGTACTGAATTGTTGCGGTCAGGCTCGGATTTCTATTTTTTGGCTGTCAATGATGATGCTATCTTTGACCTTGCTCTCGACCTTCGTTTGCCCGAGGCGACGGTGGTTCATACGTCGGGAAGCACACCTCTTTCGGTGTTGCAGTCGGTTAGCCGACGGCATGGTGTGGTGTGGTCGCCACAGACATTTTTGCGTGACATAGCAATGGATTATCTTCATCTGCCTTTTTGCATCGAAGGGAGCTCGCCCGAAGTGACGGCAGAAATAGAAGAATTGGTCGGCACTATTTCGCAGCAGGTTTACAGGCTCGATTTCGAACAGCGTCGCTGGGCTCATCTGGCCGCGGTGATGGTAAATAATTTCGGGAATGCTATCAATGCTATGGCTCAGGAATTTATGCAGCGTTGTGGGCTTGACTTCACCATGTTGCGTCCGTTGATTGAAATGACGGCACGCAAGGTCGATTACGGCGACCTGTGGGCTCAGCAGACTGGTCCGGCCCGTCGCGGCGACCACAAGACTATAGCCGCCCAACGCCGTCTGTTGGCTGACGACCCTCAGATGCTGCAACTTTATGATTTGTTGACCGAAATCATCCAGTCGAAATGATATTTGTCGACACTCATACCCATCTTTACGACGAGGCATTTGATGCCGACCGCGACGACGCTGTGCAACGTGCTGTCGATGCCGGTGTTGCTACCATGTTGTTGCCTGATATCGATAGTGCCAGTACAAATGCTCTCGACGCTCTTGCAGCGTTGTATCCTCAATATTTCCGCCGCATGGCAGGCCTGCATCCCACCTCTGTCAAAGCGGATTATGAACAGGAATTGGCTCATGTCAAAAGCAGGCTGTTTGCACAACCTTCTTCTTTTATTGCGGTAGGGGAAATCGGTATGGACCTGTATTGGGACCGTACTTTTGAGGCGGAGCAACGCGAGGTGATGCTGCAGCAGATGGAGTGGGCTATTGAGCTTGACTTGCCGGTGGCGCTACACATCCGTAAGGCTCACAACGAGGTTTTCAACCTGTTGCGCGAGATGGGACAACGCTCCTATCGCGGTGTGATGCACTGCTTTGGAGGCAGTGTGCAGGAGGCTCACCGTGCTGTTGATATGGGCTTTCACCTTGGAATCGGAGGCGTGGTTACGTTCAAGAACGCCACCATGGCTGAGGTTGTTAAAGCCACACCACTCGAACGGCTTTTGCTTGAGACGGATGCTCCGTATCTTGCTCCGGTTCCTCATCGTGGACAGCGCAACGAAAGCGCTTTCATTCCAGTTGTTGCAGCTCGAATTGCAGAGTTGAAAGGCGTTTCAGTGGAGCAGGTGGCTGAACAGACCACCGAAAATGCCCGTTCGCTTTTCCGTCTGTAGTGGTAGTTGATGCCGACCTCCTCCGAGTTATCCCCGTATAAAGTCCAATAAAAAATGGTGGTGATGTGTCTTCTTTTTAGAGAGGGCACAAGGTGTTTCTGACAATGGTTAAAATCTGTTCATAACTAATTTTCGATACGCTGTTTAATGTGTTAAAATAATTTTGTAAAATGCTGATTCCTAATATTGCCATAATATTTTAACTTTATTTAACATACACATGTATGGAAAGTGCTTTGCCATGTCGGAAAATAGTAGTACTTTTGCAGTCCGATTGTGGGTGTAGTATGCTCACAGATTGTATTGAAAATCAATAATAAAAATAAACAACAAGAAAGAAAATGCCAACAATTCAACAATTAGTTCGCAAAGGACGTCAGCAGATGGAGTACAAGAGTAAGTCTCCCGCCCTCGACAGCTGCCCGCAGCGTCGCGGTGTCTGCACCCGTGTGTACACCACCACCCCTAAAAAACCTAACTCGGCCATGCGTAAAGTGGCCCGTGTGCGTCTTACCAACGGTAAGGAAGTCAACGCTTACATCCCGGGTGAGGGTCACAACCTGCAGGAGCACTCGATCGTGATGATCCGTGGCGGTCGTGTGAAGGATCTTCCCGGTGTGCGTTATCACATCATTCGCGGTGCACTTGATACCAGTGGAGTTGACGGTCGTCGTCAGCGTCGTTCGAAATACGGTGCCAAGCGTCCGAAACAGGCCGGCAAGTAAACCAGTTAAGAGTTAAAAGTTAAGAGTTAAAAAGTTTAAAGCAAATTAGCAATGAGAAAAGCTAAGCCCAAGAAAAGAATAATCCTTCCGGATCCTAAATACAATGACATTCTCGTTACCAAGTTTGTCAACAATCTGATGCTCGGTGGTAAAAAGACCATCGCTTATAAGATTTTCTACGAGGCAATCGACGTGGTGGCCGATCGTACGAAAGAGGACGGCCTCGAGGTGTGGAAGAAAGCTTTGGCCAATGTTACGCCGAGCGTTGAGGTGCGCAGCCGTCGTATTGGTGGTGCTACCTTCCAGATTCCTACCGAAATCCGCGCTGAACGCAAGCAGAGCATTGGTATGAAGAACTTGATTGGTTTCTCGCGCAAACGCAGCGAAAAGACCATGGCCCTGAAGCTGGCTGCTGAAATCCAGGCTGCTTACAAGGAAGAGGGCGCCGCCTTCAAGCGTAAGGAGGATATCCACCGCATGGCCGATGCCAACAAGGCTTTCTCGCACTTCAGAGTGTGATATTATATAGATATAGATTCAATATAAAGAATAATAACAACACAAGCGACGAATATGTCTGATCTCAGATTCACCCGCAACATCGGCATTATGGCCCATATTGACGCCGGAAAAACGACGACAACTGAGCGCATTTTGTTCTACACTGGCAAAAATTACAAGCTCGGTGAGACGCACGAAGGCTCAGCTACGATGGACTGGATGGTGCAGGAGCAGGAACGTGGTATTACCATCACGTCGGCTGCTACTACTGTGTACTGGGATTGGAACGAAAACCGCTACAAGTACAATATTATTGACACTCCAGGTCACGTCGATTTCACTGTTGAAGTGGAGCGTTCGCTTCGAGTGCTCGACGGTGCCATTGCCATTTTCTGTGCGGTAGGTGGCGTAGAGCCTCAGTCGGAGACTGTCTGGCGTCAGGCCGACAAGTATGAGGTGCCTCGCATTGCGTTCATCAACAAAATGGACCGTGCCGGTGCTGATTTCTTCTCGGTTGTGAATCAGATTAAGGAGCGTCTTGGAGCTAACCCCATTCCATTGGAGATTCCCATTGGACAAGAAGATTTGTTCAAAGGTGTGGTAAACTTGATTACCAACAAAGCATTGATATGGGATGAGGACTCGAACGGCACGAAATTTTATGAGGTGCCGATGCCCGACGATTTGAAAGAGGTTGTGGCCGATTACCGTCAACGGCTGATAGAAGGTGTGGCCGAAGAAAATGAAGAACTGATGATGAAGTTTTTCGACGACCCCGATTCTATTACGGCTACCGAAATCATTGCTGAGATTCGCAAAGCAACTCTTTCTCGTAAAATTGTACCTGTAATGTGCGGTTCTGCCTTCAAGAACAAAGGTATTCAGTCGTTGCTTGATGCTGTCGCAGCTTTCCTGCCGAGTCCGCTCGACATTCCCGAAGTGGACGGTGTCAACCCGAAAACGGGTAAAGACGAAAGTCGTAAGGTGGATGTGAAAGCCCCCTTCTCGGCATTGGCCTTCAAAATCGCTACCGACCCGTATGTTGGCCGTCTCTGCTTCTTCCGCGTTTATAGTGGAAGTTTAGAGAGTGGATCGTACGTGTACAATGCCAATACGGGCAAGAAAGAGCGCATCTCTCGCATCATGCAGATGCACTCCAATAAGCAGAATCCGCTTGACCGTATTGAGGCTGGCGATATTGGAGCCGCTGTCGGATTCAAGGAAATCAAAACTGGTCACACTCTCTGTGATGAGCAACATCCGATTATCCTCGAATCAATGAAATTCCCTGAACCGGTGATTTCGATTGCCGTTGAGCCGCACACACAGGCCGATATGGACAAGATGACCAATGCCCTGATGAAACTGGTAGAAGAAGACCCCACCTTCCGTGTGAAGACCGACGAGGTGTCGGGTCAGACTGTTATTAGTGGTATGGGAGAACTTCACCTTGACATTATTATGGACCGCCTTCGTCGTGAGTTCAATGTCGATGTCAACCAGGGGCGCCCAGAGGTGGCCTACAAAGAGGCTATCACCACCACTGTGCAACATCACGAAATCTACAAGAAACAGACTGGCGGTAAAGGTAAGTTCGCCGATGTGCTGTTCGAAATCGGTCCTGCCGATGAGGGTTTTGTGGGACTGCAGTTTGTTAATGAAGTCAAAGGCGGTAATATTCCGAAAGAATATATTCCTGCCATTGAAAAAGGCTTCAAAGAGGCAATGCAGAATGGTGTGTTGGCTGGATACCCGATGGATAGCATGAAAGTACGTATCATCGATGGTTCGTTCCATCCGGTAGACTCGGATCAGCTTTCATTCGAGCTTTGTGCCAAGATTGGTTTCAAGGCGGCTTGTCGTAAAGCCAATCCGGTATTGCTTGAACCTATCATGAAACTTGAAGTGCTTACACCGGACGCTTATGTCGGCGATGTGACGGGTGATTTGAACCGTCGTCGCGGTATGTTGGAAAATATTGTGGCAAAAGTGGGAGTTCAGGCTATCCATGCCAAGGTGCCTTTGGAACAGATGTTCGGCTATGTGACCTCATTGCGTACGATTACTTCTGGTCGTGCTAATTCGACAATGGAATTTTCGCATTATGCTGAAGTGACTCGTGACCAGCAGGAAGCTATATTAAACAATAAAAATAATTAATCAATAAAAATAATAAACCGTGAGTCAAAGAATTAGAATCAAGCTCAAATCTTACGACCACAATCTCGTCGATAAATCGGCCGAAAAGATTGTGAAGACCGTAAAGATGACTGGTGCAGTGGTCAATGGACCTATTCCGCTGCCTACCAACAAAAAGATTTTCACAGTGAACCGCTCGACTTTTGTCAATAAAAAGTCGCGTGAGCAGTTTGAGTTGAGCACCTACAAACGTCTGATGGACATTGAAATCAATGACCGTACCAAGACCATCGATGCTCTGATGAAACTCGAACTCCCCAGTGGTGTCGAAGTTGAAATCAAAGTGTGAATTTAATCAGCCTATGTCAAACAGATAAGCTGAATTGTCTAACAAGTTAAAAAACAATCCAAACTAAAAAATGTCAGGATTAATTGGAAAGAAAATCGGTATGACCAGTCTTTTTGATGCCGACGGAAAACAGATTCCGTGCACAGTGATTGAAGCTGGTCCTTGTGTCGTCACACAAGTAAGAACAATTGAGAAAGATGGCTATGAGGCCATCCAGCTCGCTTTTGGCGAAAAGAAAGAAAGCCGCACCAACAAGCCTATGAAAGGTCACTTTGCAAAAGCCAACACTACTCCTAAGCAGTATCTTGCAGAGTTTTCGCGCTTTGAAGAGGGTCATAAAAAGAAATATGGTGAGGTGCTTACCGTCAGCGTCTTCCAGGAAGGCGAATTTGTCGATGTCGTTGGTACTTCGAAAGGTAAAGGTTTCCAGGGTGTCGTCACCCGTCACGGTTTCGGCGGTGTCGGTGATAAGACTCACGGCCAGCATGACCGTCTGCGCGCCCCCGGTTCAATTGGTGCATCGTCCTATCCTTCGCGTATTTTCAAAGGCATGCGCATGGCTGGTCAGACTGGTAATCACCGTGTGAAAGTTCAAAACCTTCAGGTAGTCAAGATTATCGCTGAGAAAAACCTTATGTTAGTTAAGGGTTCTGTCCCTGGCCCCAAGGGTTCTATTGTCAAACTTGAAAGATGGAGTTAATAAGACATGGAGTTAAAAGTTTATAATATCAACGGAAGCGAAACCGGTAGAACCATCACCCTTGACGATTCTATTTTCGCCATCGAGCCCAACGACCACGCTATCTACCTCGATGTCAAGCAGTATTTGGCCGATCAGCGTCAGGGCACCAGCAAAGCCAAAGAGCGCAGCGAGAATGCTCACAGCACTCGTAAATTGAAACGCCAGAAAGGCACTGGCGGTGCACGTTCGGGCGATTTGAAGAGTCCCGTGTTCGTCGGTGGCGGTACCATTTTTGGTCCTAAACCCCGTGACTACCGTTTCAAACTCAATATCAAGGTTAAACGTTTGGCTCGTCGTAGCGCTCTCAGTTATAAGGCAAACGGCAATGCTATGACCGTCGTTGAGAACTTCACCTTTGAAGGTCCTAAGACCAAGAAAATGATTGAAGTGCTCAAGAATTTGAACTTGAATGAGAAAAAGTCACTTTTTGTGCTTGAGAATCAAAATAATTTCGTATCTTTGTCAGCTAGAAACCTCAAGAACGTGAAGGTGGTAAACGTGTCGCAATTAAATACTTACGACATTGTTAACGCCTCCAATATTGTCGTTTGTGAGGGTTCGTTGAGCGAAATTAACCGCGTTTTGGCAACAAAATAAGGGAAGTGAGTATAACGATTTAAGAAAGTTTAACAATGATGAACATTATAGTAAAACCGCTGATTAGTGAAAAGATGACCCGTCTGACTGAGGCTGCTGCCAATCCTGTCCAGACCCGCATCCAGCGTAATAAAGGCATTGCTGCCGCTCCTGCCCAGAACCGTTATGGTTTTGTTGTTGACAAACGCGCCAACAAGATTGAGATTAAGAATGCTGTTGAGCAGTTCTACAATGTCAAGGTCGTTGATGTCAACACAATGAACTATGCAGGCAAGTTGAAATCGCGCTACACTAAGGCTGGCTTCCTTACCGGTCGTACTAATGCTTATAAGAAAGCAATCGTTACTTTGGCCGAAGGTGATGCCATTGATTTCTACGCTAGCATCTAAAAAAAGTAATTTATTATAATAATAGTAGAGTCCACTGATAAGAGACTAATAAGAAAAAAAGAAATGGCTTTAAAAAGAATTAAACCCACAACTCCCGGCCAGCGTCACAAGCTCGTTGTCACCAATGACGATATTACCGCTACTAAGCCGGAAAAAAGTCTTGTCTACGGTATCCGCAAGAGTGGTGGTCGCAACAATCAGGGTAAGATGACCATGCGCTACATTGGCGGTGGCCACAAGAAATTGTATCGTTTTGTCGACTTCAAGCGCAATAAGGATGGTATTCCCGCCGTCGTGAAGACTATCGAGTACGACCCCAACCGTAGTTCTCGTATTGCACTTATTTGCTATGCCGACGGTGAGAAGAGCTATATACTTTGCCCGCAGGGTCTGAAAGTTGGTCAGACTGTTATGTCGGGTGCCGGTGCTGTTCCTGAAATCGGCAATACGCTGTTGCTGTCCGAGGTTCCTTTCGGTACGTTGATACACAATATCGAGCTTCGTCCTGGCCAGGGTGCCAAGATGGTCCGTTCGGCCGGTGCTTATGCTCAGCTGATGTCTCGTGACGACAAGTATGCTATCATCAAGATGCCTAGTGGCGAGATGCGCATGATTCTTCAGGCTTGTCGTGCCACCATCGGTATTGTCAGCAATCCTGAGCACAACCTTGAGGTTGGTGGTAAGGCTGGTCGTAGCCGTCATTTGGGTCGTCGTCCTCGCAACCGCGGCGTTGTTATGAACCCCGTTGATCACCCGATGGGTGGTGGTGAAGGTCGTCAGACTGGTGGACATCCTCGTTCGCGTAAGGGTATCCCGGCCAAGGGCTACAAGACTCGCGCTCCCAAGAAGCAGTCGAGCAAGTACATCGTCGAAAGAAGAAAGAAGTAACTCAGTAAAAAAGAAGAAACAATGAGTCGTTCATTAAAGAAAGGTCCTTATATTTTCCACAAGTTGGAAAAAAGAGTAATCGAGGCACAACAGTCAAACAAGAAGGTTACCATTAAGACATGGTCAAGAGCTTCGATGATTTCGCCCGACTTTGTGGGTCAGACTATTGCCGTGCATAATGGCAACAAGTTCATCCCCGTGTACGTCACCGAGAACATGGTGGGTCACAAACTTGGTGAATTCGCTCCTACCCGCATCTTCCGTGGCCATGCAGGATCTAAAGATAAAGGTAAAAAGTAAATTTAAAAGAAAATGGGACGTAGAAAACATAATAGTGCAGAGGCACGTAAAGAAGCCAACAAGACCCTTTATGTGGCAAAGTTGATGAATAACCCTACTTCGCCTCGTAAGACTCGCCTCGTCGCTGACTTGGTTCGTGGCGTGGATGTGGAAAAGGCTCTCGGTATCCTTCAGTACAACCCCAGAGAATCTGCTCCTAAGATGCGCAAACTCCTTCTTTCCGCTATTGCCAACTGGCAGGCCAAGAATGAAGGTGTCCGTATGGAAGATGCCCAGTTGTATGTTAAGCAAATCATGGTTGACGAAGGTCGTACGATGAAACGTATGCGTACTGCTCCTCAGGGGCGTGGCTATCGTATCCGTAAGCGTAGCAACCATATCACAATGATTTTGGGTAGCCGTTTGGAGGATGCTCCCGTCGCTAAAGCTGAAACAGAAGAAACAAAATAAGTAATTAATAAGAAGAAACTCAACAATGGGACAAAAAACTAACCCAATTGGAAACAGATTAGGTATCATCCGCGGATGGGATTCTAACTGGTACGGTGGAAGAAGATTTGAACAAAAACTCGTTGAGGATGATAAGATTCGTAAGTACCTTAACGCCCGCCTTGCCAAAGCGAGTATCTCGAAGATTTACATTGAGCGTACCTTGAAACTGCTCACCGTGACTATCAATTCGGCTCGTCCGGGTTTGATTATCGGTCGTGCTGGTTCGGAGGTTGACAAACTTCGTGAAGAGCTCAAGAAACTTACCGGTAAGGATGTTCAGATCAACATCAGTGAGGTGAAACGCCCTGAGATGGATGCTGTCTTGGTGGCTCAGAATATTGCCAAACAGATCGAAGGCCGTATCCAGTACCGTCGTGCCATCAAGAATGCTATTACTTCGACAATGCGTACGGGTGCCGAGGGTATCAAGGTCTCCATTGCCGGTCGTATTGGTGGTGCTGAAATTGCTCGTAGTGAGCATTTCAAAGAGGGTCGTACTCCGCTGCATACCCTTCGTGCTGACATCGACTATGCCAATGCTGAAGCTCATACTACTTATGGCCGTATTGGTATTAAGGTGTGGATTTGCCGTGGTGTAATATACGGAAGACCCGAATTGGTACCTTCAACTGTTGGAGGTCAGCAGAAAGACCATCGTCCGGGAATGGGCATGGGTCGTCGTCCGGAAGGTGCACCTCGCCGTCGTCAGGGAAATAGAAATAATAACAGTAAATAAATAGTTTGGTAATAGTGTAAATCACTAAACACTAAACACTAAACAAAAAGAAGAAAATGTTACAACCTAAAAAAACAAGATATAGAAAGCAGCAGAAAGGCAAGATAAAGGGTAATGCCTTCCGTGGTCACGAACTTGCGTTCGGAACTTTTGGCATCAAATCGTTGGAAACTTGCTTTATCACCGGTCGTCAAATAGAGGCTGCTCGTCAAGCTGTAACACGTCACATGAAGCGTGAAGGCCAAATCTGGATTCGCATTTTCCCAGACAAGCCCATCACTAAGAAACCCAATGAGGTCCGTATGGGTAAGGGTAAAGGTGCTCCTGAATATTTTGTTGCTCGTGTAATGCCGGGTACAATCTTGTTTGAGTGCGAAGGTGTTCCGATGGATGTTGCCAAAGAAGCTCTCCGTTTGGCTGCTCAGAAACTTCCCATCTCGACAAAATTTGTTGTGAAAAGAGATTATATCGAAGAATAAATTAGAAGTATCTACCAGTCATGAAGAATGAAATTGTTTTAAAAGAGCTCTCGACTGCTGAATTGAAGGAAAAACTCGAGAATGAACGTACTCTCTATCAGAAGATGCAGATGAGTCATGCTGTTTCGCCTCTTGAGAATCCTAACAAAATTAAAGAAAGTAGAAAAAATATTGCCCGCTGTCTTACCGAGCTCCGCGCGCGTGAAATCGCCGACAAAAAGTGACATGGCAACTAGTAAAATCCAATTCTAAGATGGAAAGAAATTTAAGAAAAGAAAGAATCGGTGTTGTGGTCAGCAACAAAATGGACAAATCCATTGTGATTCTTGTCGAGCGTAAGGTGAAACACCCCAAGTATGGCAAGTTCGTTAAGAAGTCCACTAAATTCATGGCCCACGACGAGAAGAATGAGGCTGGCATCGGTGATACTGTCCGTATCATGGAAACTCGTCCGCTGAGTAAAAACAAATGCTGGCGTTTAGTAGAAATCGTCGAGAAGGCTAAGTAAATACTTACCAGAAAATTAAAAAGAAATGATACAACAAGAAACCAGAATGACTGTTGCCGATAACAGTGGTGCCAAGAGCGCTCTGTGTATTCGTGTCTTGGGTGGTACAAAGAAGCGTTATGCTTCGATTGGCGATACGATTGTCGTGGCCATCAAAGATGCAATTCCTTCCGGCAATGTGAAGAAAGGTAGCGTGTCCAAAGCAGTCGTGGTGCGCACCAAGAAAGAAATTCGTCGCAATGATGGTTCCTACATCCGCTTCGACGACAATGCATGTGTCCTGCTCACTGCTTCTGACGAATTGCGTGGAACCCGTATTTTTGGACCCGTGGGACGTGAATTGCGTGAGAAACAGTTTATGAAAATTGTGTCTCTCGCACCTGAAGTATTGTAATTATTAAAAGAAAAGAAGAGAACAATGAAATTGCACGTTAAGAAAGGGGATATGGTTCAGGTTATCGCCGGTGATGATAAAGGTAAAATCGCCAAGGTCCTGAAGGTCTATCCCGAAAAGAACCGCGCCATCGTCGAGGGGGTCAACGTGAATAAGAAACACACGAAACCCAACGCTCGCAACACTCAGGGTGGCATCGTTGAACAGGAGGCTCCCATCCATATTTCTAACCTCATGGTGGTTGTTGGAAAGACTCCTACCAAGATTGGCCGTCGTATTGATGAGAAGACTGGCAAGATAGTTCGTTATTCTAAAAAAACAGGGGAGGAAATCAAGTAATGGCATATATTCCGACATTAAAAACCAAGTATAACGAGGAGATACTGCCCTCTTTGATGAAAGAGTATGGCTACAAAACTGTTATGCAGGCTCCCCGTCTGAAGAAGATTACTCTTAACCAGGGTCTCGGTAAGGCTGCTATCGCCGACAAGAAAGTGATTGATAAGGGTATTGAAGAGATGACTGCCATCACTGGACAGAAGGCAGTTGCCACTAAATCCCGTAAGGATATTTCGAATTTCAAACTGCGTCGCGGTATGCCGATCGGTGTCCGTGTGACCCTCCGTGGTGAGCGTATGTATGAGTTCCTTGAGCGTCTTGTGACGGCTTCGATTCCCCGTATCCGTGACTTCCGTGGTATTAACGATAAGGGATTTGATGGCAAAGGTAACTATACTTTTGGTATTGCTGAGCAGATTATCTTCCCTGAAATTGATATCGACAAAATCGATCGCATTCAAGGTATGGATATCACTTTTGTCACCTCGGCAAAGACTGATAAAGAGGCTATGTCGCTTCTGAAGGAGTTTGGTCTTCCGTTCAAAAATCAACAAAAATAAGCATAATGGCTAAAGAATCGATCAAAGCAAGAGAACGCAAAAGAGCTAAGATGGTGGCTAAGTATGCCGCGAAACGTGCTGCCTTGAAAGAGGTTGTGCGCACTGGCGAACCTGAGGATGTCGAGAAGGCTGTCATCGCCCTTCAGAAACTTCCGAAAAATGCATGCCCTATTCGTATGCACAATCGTTGCCAGCTTACGGGCCGCCCCAAGGGTTACATGCGTCAGTTTGGCATTTCGCGTATCAACTTCCGTGAGATGGCTGTTTCCGGTCTTATTCCCGGCGTTAAAAAAGCAAGTTGGTAAAATAATTTATTGGTAGCTTTGCAAGTTGGCATAACACCAATACTACAAAACTTAAAATCAAAAATTAAAAATGGTAACAGATCCTATTGCAGATTATTTGACCCGCATGAGAAATGCTATCGCTGCAAAACATCGCGTGGTTGAGATTCCCGGTTCAAAACTGAAGAAAGAGATTACGAAGATTCTCTTCGAGAAGGGCTATATTTTAAACTATAAGTTTGAAAACGAAGGCTCGCACAACCAAAGCATTAAAATCGCTTTGAAGTATCATCCTGTAACCAAACAGTCGGCTATTGCTGATTTGAAACGTGTGTCTAGTCCTGGTCTGCGTAAATATGTTTCGGTGGATGAGATGCCCCGAGTCCTCAATGGTCTTGGCATTGCTATTGTGTCGACCTCGAAAGGCCTGATGACCGATAAAGAAGCCCGTACATTGAATGTGGGTGGTGAAGTTTTATGTTACATCAGTTAATCAAGAGAGGAGAATAAAGACATGTCAAGAATAGGTAAAATGCCCATCCACCTGCCCAAAGGTGTTGAGGTGAAAATCTCGGACGATAATGTTTTGACTGTGAAGGGCCCCATGGGTGAACTTCATCAGAATGTCAATCCGATGATTGAAATGAAAGTTGAAGACGGTGTTCTGCATTTCAATCGTCCCAATGATGAAAAAGAAACCAAAGCCATGCATGGTCTTTACCGCGCCCTTGCTGCCAATATGGTGAAGGGTGTGAGTGAAGGTTTCAAGACCGTTCAGGAGGTCATTGGTGTCGGTTACAAGGTTCAGGCCACCGGAAATGTGATGGAAATGGATCTTGGATATTCGCACAAGATTTTCTTCGAGTTGGCTCCCGAAATCAAAGTTGAGACTGTCACCGAGAAAGGTAAAAACCCCATTATTACCATGACTTGCTGTGATAAGCAAATCCTTGGTCAGGCTGCCGCCAAGATTCGTTCGCTTCGTAAACCCGAGCCTTATAAGGGTAAAGGTATTCGCTTCCAGGGCGAAGAGATTCGTAAGAAGGCTGGTAAGGCTGCTGCAAAATAAAAATAAGGTAACATAAGAATTACCAAAGCCAAAAAAAGAATAGAATATTATGGCAACACAAAAAGACATAAGAAGAATTAAAATTAAATACCGCATTCGTCATAAAATAAGTGGTACCGCTACGATGCCTCGCCTGTCCGTATTTAGAAGTAATAAAGAAATCTATGCTCAGGTGATTGACGATGTGAAGGGTGTGACACTGACCGCAGCCTCTTCTATAGAAAAAGGCTTTGAAAAGAGTGGCACAAAGAGTGAAGTGGCCGCAAAGGTGGGTAAGGTCCTTGCCGAGCGTGCCCTTTCCGCTGGTATCAATACTGTTGTTTTTGACCGTAACGGTTATCTCTATCACGGTCGTATAAAAAGTTTGGCCGATGGTGCCAGAGAAGGTGGTTTAAAATTCTAATAAAGTCATGGCAGAAGTAAACGTAAATAGAGTAAAATCAAGCGAGATCGAATTTAAAGATCGTCTTGTTGCAATCAATCGCGTCACCAAGGTCACCAAAGGTGGTAGAACTTTCACCTTTGCTGCCATTGTCGTTATTGGAAATGAAAACGGTGTTGTAGGATACGGTCTTGGCAAAGCTAAGGAGGTTCAGGCTGCAGTGCAGAAAGGTATTGATGATGCCAAGAAGAACCTTATCCGCATCCCCGTTTTGAAGGGCACTATTCCCCACGAGCAGTGTGGCAAATACAGTGGTGCAAAAGTTTTCTTGAAACCTGCAGCCCCTGGTACGGGTGTTATCGCTGGTGGTGCTATGCGTGCAGTACTTGAGAGTGTTGGAGTGAAGGACGTGCTTGCAAAATGCAAGGGCTCTTCGAATCCCCATAGTGTGGTGAAGGCTACTATCAATGCACTCCTCCAGATGAAGGATCCTTATATGGTTGCCCAACTCCGTGGTATTTCTCTCGACAAAGTGTTTAACGGTTAATAATAGGAGGTTAAGAATATGGCAGAAAAGAAACTCAGAGTCAAACAGGTCAGAAGCATCATCGGCCGTCCTGCTCGTCAGAAACGCACGATGGAGGCTCTTGGTCTGAAGCGCATCAATCACACCCGTGAAGTGGTTGCAACTCCTCAGATTATGGGTATGATTGAAAAGGTTAAGCACCTCATTATTGTCGAAGAAATTTAACTAAGTAAATAAGAAAGGAAAAGATAATGAACTTAAGTAATCTTAAACCCGCTGAAGGTTCTATCAAGCATTCGAAACGTATTGGCCGTGGTGCTGGTTCTGGCAAGGGTGGCACTTCCACGCGTGGTAACAAGGGTGCTAAAGCACGTTCGGGCTACCATCAGAAGGTTGGCTTCGAGGGTGGTCAGATGCCTCTCTATCGCCGCGTTCCTAAATTTGGTTTCAAGAATATCAACCGTGTCGAGTATGTTGGTATCAACATTGATACGCTCAACACGCTTGCCGAAGCTAAGAATATCACTGATTTCAATATTGATGTGCTGATGCAGAACGGCCTTATTTCTGGCAAGGATCGTATCAAAATTCTTGGTCGCGGCGAGTTGGCCAAAGCCATTAATGTTACCGCCCATGCTTTCTCTGCCACCGCAAAGAAAGCTATTGAGGACAAAGGTGGTGTTGCCACTGTTATTGAATAATAGAAACTTGTTACAATGAAGCGATTTATACAGACACTTAAAAACATCTGGTCGATTGAAGACCTGCGGAAGCGCATCCTTTACACACTTGGTTTGGTGCTAATCTACCGCATTGGTTCGTATGTCGTATTGCCGGGTGTTGATCCCTCGCAGTTGCAAGGACTGCAAAAACAGGGCTCCGAGGGCTTGATGGGCCTCCTCAACATGTTCTCGGGTGGAGCATTCTCCAATGCTTCTATTTTTGCTTTGGGTATTATGCCTTATATCACGGCCTCTATCGTCATCCAGCTTTTGGTGATGGTTGTGCCGAAGTTCCAGAAAATGCAGCGTGAAGGTGAAAGTGGCCGTAGAAAAATGAATCAAATCACCCGTTGGCTTACCGTTATTGTCACGGCTATGCAGGCTCCGGCTTACATTACCAACATGATGTACCAGTTGGGTGCTTCTTCCACAGCCATCTATCCGTTTGACGGTAGTGCTCCTTCGCCCTTCTTCTGGGCCAGTAGCATTATTATTCTGATTTGCGGTACCCTTTTTGTCATGTGGCTGGGTGAGCGCATTACTGACAAGGGTGTTGGCAACGGTATTTCGCTTTTGATTATGATTGGTATTATCGCCCGTCTCCCCTTTGCTCTCTCTGCCGAGTTTGCCTCGCGTTTGACCGAAGGTGGTGGATTGGTGATGTTCCTGTTCGAACTTGTTGTCCTTTTGGCTGTTATTCTGTTGGTTATCCTGCTTGTTCAGGGCACCCGCAGAATCCCCGTCCAGTACGCCAAGCGTATTGTTGGTAACAAGCAGTATGGTGGTGTTCGTCAGTACATTCCTATCAAGGTGAATGCTGCTGGTGTTATGCCTATCATTTTTGCCCAAGCCATCATGTTCCTGCCCATTACTTTCATGGGATTTTCTGGAAATAGCAACTCCAAGTTCGCTATGGCTTTCGCTGACTATAACAGTTTCTGGTACAATCTGGTGTTCGCAATCCTCGTGGTTCTGTTCACCTACTTCTACACTGCTATTGCTATCAACCCCAACCAGATGGCTGATGATATGAAGAAGAATGGAGGTTTCATCCCTGGTGTGAAACCTGGCAAGAAAACTGCAGAATATCTTGAGGGTATTCTTTCCAAAATTACCCTTCCGGGTTCTATCTTCCTTGCAATCGTTGCTATTCTTCCTGCTATTATCCGTTTGTTTGGTGTGAATACCCAGTTTGCTCAGTTCTACGGCGGTACTTCGTTGCTCATCCTTGTGGGTGTTATTCTTGACACTCTCCAGCAGATTGAGAGCCACCTGTTGATGCGCCATTACGATGGTCTTACCAAGACTGGACGTATCAAAGGACGTACCTCTATGTCAATTCAGGCTTAAAGAGTATAAAATGATATTGCTCAAGACCAAAGAAGAAATAGAGCTTATACGTGAAGCCGGCCTCCTCCTCGGGAAAACTCTCGCGGAGGTTGGCCGTCATATTCGCCCGGGTATAACCACGGCTTTTCTCGATAATATTGGTGAGCAATATATTCGCGACAATGGAGCCATTCCAATGTGCAAGGGTTTCGAGGGATTTCCTTCGGCATTCTGCATTTCTGTCAATGATGTGGTGGTGCATGGAATTCCTGGCGACCTTTTTTTGAAGGAAGGTGACAATGTTTCGTTAGACTGTGTGATTAAACTTAATGGCTACGTGGCCGATTCAGCTTACACATTTGCAGTCGGCGAAATTGCTCCTGAGATGCGTCGTTTGATGAAAGTGACACGTGAAGCGCTCTTTATTGGTCTTGACCAATGCAAAGTTGGAAATAGGGTAGGGGATATCGGTCATGCTGTGCAGATGCATTGCGAGAAGAACGGTTATTCTGTCGTCCGTGAGCTTTGTGGTCATGGAGTAGGATTCGAAATGCACGAGTCGCCCAATGTCCCAAACTATGGAGTTAAGGGTACTGGCCCATTGCTGAAAGAAGGTATGGTCATTGCTGTTGAACCGATGGTCTGCATGGGTTCGAAGAATGTCAAGTTCTCGAAAGAGGACGGCTGGACCTGCCGTACTAAAGACGGTAAACCGGCAGCACATTATGAACATACTATTGCCATCACGGCCAATGGCCCCGATATCCTCACAAGTTTTGATTTTATTGAACAATAGTAATACGGTAAGTAAAATTAAGCTAATGGCAAAACAAGCATCAATACAATTAGATGGAACCGTTATCGAGTCGCTCGGCAACGCCATGTTCCGTGTCGAATTGGAAAATGGGCATCAGATTATTGCTCATATTTCAGGTAAAATGCGCATGCATTATATTAAGATTTTGCCTGGAGACAAGGTTCAAATTGAAATGTCTCCCTATGACCTCTCGAAAGGCCGCATCACTTACCGTCACAAGTAGCGTTTAGCTTAAAAAGAAGAAAAAGTATCAACAAGATTAATAATTACAACAATGAAAGTAAGAGTCTCTGTAAAAAAAAGATCACCCGAATGCAAAGTGGTCCGTCGCCACGGGGTTGTCTATGTAATCAACAAGAAAAATCCTAAATTCAAACAAAGACAAGGATAATTAAAAAACCAAAAACAAGAATAAAAAGAATTTATGGCACGTATTGCAGGTATTGATTTACCCAAGAACAAAAGAGGAGAGATAGGTTTGACCTATATCTACGGAATCGGAAGAAGCACTGCCAAAGAGATTCTGGCCAAGGCCGGTATCGACGAGGGTAAGAAAGTGCAGGATTGGACCGACGACGAGCAGAACGCCCTCCGTAACATCATCAACGATGAGTACAAGGTTGAAGGCGCCCTTCGCTCCGAGGTTCAGATGAACATCAAACGACTGATGGATATTGGTTGCTACCGTGGCATCCGTCATCGTCTGGGTCTTCCTCTCCGTGGACAGAGCACCAAGAACAATGCTCGCACTCGCAAGGGTAAGAAGAAAACAATCGCTAACAAGAAAAAGGCTACCAAGTAAATAATGTAGCCGTCCCAATCGCGGATTAGAACAATAAAACGAATTATGGAGCGGTTGGAGAAGTAGAAAAAAGTAAAATCAAGCAAGAAAAACAATTATGGCAAAAACTTCAAAACCGACTAAAAAAAGAGTCGTAAAAGTTGAACCTCAAGGAAGAGCATGCATCTTTGCATCCTTCAACAACGTCATCATTTCGTTGACGAATAACGCCGGTCAAGTGATTTCTTGGTCGTCAGCTGGAAAAATGGGCTTCCGCGGATCGAAGAAAAACACTCCGTATGCAGCACAGATGGCAGCGGAAGATTGCGGCAAAGTTGCTTATGATTTGGGCCTAAGAAAAGTCAAGGTCTTCGTTAAAGGACCTGGTCAAGGACGTGAATCTGCAATCCGCGCAATCAATACCTGCGGTATCGAGGTGATGGAAATCACTGATATTACCCCGCTTCCTCACAATGGTTGCCGTCCCCCGAAACGTCGTCGCGTGTAATTATTAATCTAAAAAAGAAGAGAAAACAATGGCAAGATACACTGGTCCGAAAACCAAAATTGCAAGAAAATTCCACGAGCCAATCTATGGCCCGGACAAAAGTTACGAAAAGAAACCTTACGCACCTGGCATGCACGGCCAGAACCGTCGTCGTGGCAAGACTTCCGAGTACGGCATCCAGCTGCAGGAGAAGCAAAAGGCCAAATATATGTACGGTATTCTCGAGCGTCAATTCCGTAAACTCTATGCCGAAGCCTCGCGTCGCGGTGGCGTTACCGGTGAGGAGTTGATGAAACTCATCGAAGCTCGTCTTGACAATGTCGTCTACCGTCTTGGTATCGCCCGTAGCCGTGCTCAGGCCCGTCAGTTGGTTTCGCATTGTCATATTGCTGTCAACGGCAATGTCGTCAATATTCCTTCTTATTCTTTGAAAGAAGGTGATGTCGTCTCGGTTCGTGAGCGTAGCAAATCGCTCGAAATCATCACCGATTCGCTTGCTTCGCGTGCCAACAACTACCCCTGGTTGGAGTGGGACGGCGCCAGCATGAGCGGCAAGTTTGTCAGCTATCCTCAGCGTGCCGACATACCTGAGACACTCAACGAGCAGCTCATCGTTGACCTCTACTCGAAGTAGTAGTTAGTGGAACGTCAAGTCAGCGTTTTGGCTTGGACATCAATAAAACAAAGAAAGAAAAGGATATAAAATGGCAATATTATCATTCCAAAAACCCGATAAGGTGGTTATGCTTGAAGCTAACGACTTCCGTGGTACGTTTGAATTCCGTCCCCTGGAGCCTGGCTATGGCACAACTATCGGCAACGCATTGCGTCGCGTCCTTCTCTCTTCGCTCGAAGGCTATGCTATCACTTCTGTCCAGATTGATGGTGTCGACCACGAGTTCTCGTCGCTCCCCGGAGTGGTTGAGGATATGACCGACATTATTCTGCGCTTGAAGCAGATTCGTTTCCGCCGTCAGCTGGAGGATACCGACCATGAGAGGATTTCCTTCACGGTCAGTGACCAGACGGTCTTCAAAGCCGGTGACCTTAACAGCAATCTCAACGGATTCCAGGTGCTTAACCCCGACTTGGAGATTTGCCACATGGAACCGAAAACCGAGCTCCGCATCACCCTCAATATTGAGAAGGGCCGCGGTTACGTGCCGGCCGATGAGAACAAGAAAGCCACCGACCCTATCGGTGTCATCGCCATCGACTCGATACACACTCCCATCAAGAATGTGATGTATGCCGTCGACGATTACCGCGTCGAGCAGCGTACTGACTATGAGAAGCTGACGTTTGATATTGAGACTGACGGTTCAATCCATCCCAAGGAGGCTTTGAAAGAGGCTGCCACTATCCTCATCCAGCATTTCCTGCTCTTCTCCGACGAGCGTATTACACTCGATGTCGAGACCAAACCTGTGCAGGAAGAGTTCGACGAGACGACGGCCCATATCCGCCAGCTCCTCAAGACCAAACTTATCGACCTCGACCTCTCAGTGCGTGCACTGAACTGCCTCAAGGCAGCCGAGGTGGATACCCTTGGCGAGTTGGTGGCCTTCAACAAGGCCGACCTGCTGAAGTTCCGCAATTTCGGTAAAAAGTCGCTTACCGAACTCGAAAACTTGGTCGCTTCCAAGAACCTCGAGTTTGGTATGAATGTAGCAAAGTATAAATTAGATAAAGAATAAGTAAGAATATGAGACACGGTTGCAAAGTAAATCATCTGTCCAGAACCCACGCCCATCGCGTCGCTATGCTTTCCAACATGGCCACTTCGCTGATTATGCACAAGCGTATCGAGACCACTGTTGCCAAAGCCAAAGCACTTAGAGTATATGTTGAGCCTCTTATCAATCGTTCGAAAGAGGACACCACCCACAACCGCCGTATCGTCTTCAGCTACCTGCATAGCAAAGAGGCCGTCAACGAGCTCTTCCGCGAAGTGTCGCAGAAGGTCGCCAACCGCCCCGGTGGCTACACCCGCATCCTGAAGACCGGCATCCGTCACGGTGACAACTCCGAGATGGCTATCATCGAACTCGTCGACTACAACGAGAACATGCTGAAAGAAAGCAGCACCAAGAAGGCTAAGAGCACCCGCCGTAGCCGCACCAAGAAAGCCGAGACCGCTCCTGTGGCCGAGGCTCCTGTGGCCGAGGAAGCTCCCAAGGCTGAATAAGTTGCTTGGTTCTGAAAATCCAAAGCCCGCCTGCCAATCGACAAGCGGGCTTTTTCTGTTTCAGGGGGCAATATTAATTGATGCTTCCCGAGCCCACATAACAGCTGTCGCTTGCTACGCCCGTCCCGTTGACCGTGAATCCGTAGACATGCACTGTGGTGCCGTTCCAGCCCAGCGGGGTGTTCAGCGTGATGCTCTGCTCCGAGCGCGAGACTGGGGCAGAAAGCAGGCCTTTGCCCAGTTCGGGGCTGTAGGCGAAGATGTAGACCGAGTCGGAACTGTCGGCACCCTCAGCCTCGACGTTGCCGATAAAGGCACACTGGATGCTGTTTGTCTCCTCGAAACTGGGTGCTGCAAACGAAACCTCGGGAAGCTTGCCGTCGGCAATCTTCAGGTCGGCGTAGCTCACCTCCACGTCGAACGGGTTCGATGCCGACACCGAATCGAAATTGAGGTGCATAAAGCTGTTGGCCTCCGAATTGCGTGCGCTTTGGGCCATCTTGTGGAGGCCCAGCTTCACGGCAGGCAGGAACTCGTTGGCCAAGGCCACAATCACGCCGAAACGGGTTCGCTGCGTCTGCTGCTTACGAGTGCGCGGATTTTGCACGTTCTTGACATAATGGCGCATGAATGCCTTGCCACGTGAAATGTAACCTACAACGGTTCCAACCTTACCACTGAAACCACCCAGAATACCAGAATTGATGTTTGCCATAATGTTTGATTTTTTTTGGTTAATAAAATTGTTTTGTTTTTGTGTCGTCTCCTTTTCGGTTGGGGCTTTTGACTGCATACCCGGGATTCGAGCCTCGGCCTTTCCGTCCAGACGACACCAACAATTTACGCCCTCAAAATCCGAATGGCGAAAAACATACTTGAAAGTCGTCTCTTGTCGCTTTATGTCGTCCAATGTCATAATCCACACCTTCATCCGCCATCGTCATTTTTTTCTCCGTATATTGGAAAAATTGTGTATTTTTGCACGTTATTTTATTGGAGAAAATTGTTTAATCATATAATATTTATCGAATTATGAGTCAGATAATAGGTATCAGGGGCCGTCAGATTCTCGACAGTCGCGGCAATCCTACAGTTGAAGTCGATGTCTATACCGATCAGGGAGCCATGGGCCGTGCTGCAGTGCCGAGCGGTGCTTCCACTGGTGTACACGAAGCCTGCGAGCTTCGCGATGGCGACAAGAGCCAGTATTTGGGCAAGAGTGTGATGCAGGCCGTCAACAACGTCAACAACGTGCTGAACGAGGAACTGCAGGGTATGTTCGTCAGTGAGCAGAAAGCCATCGACCGCAAGATGATCGAACTCGACGGTACCGAGAACAAATCGCGCCTCGGCGCCAACGCCATCCTCGGCGTTTCGCTGGCCGTGGCCAAGGCGGCCGCTCAGGAGACCAACCAGGAGCTCTACCGCTACCTTGGCGGCGTGGGTGGCTACACCCTTCCCATCCCCATGATGAACATCCTCAACGGTGGCAGCCATGCCGACAACAGCATCGACTTCCAGGAGTTCATGATCATGCCTGTCGGTGCTCCCTCCTTTACCGAGGCCCTGCGCATGGGTGCCGAAGTGTTCCACAACCTGCGCACCGTGCTCAAGAGCAAAGGCCTCAGCACCAACGTGGGTGACGAGGGCGGCTTCGCCCCCAACCTCGGCTCGAACGAGGAGGCCCTCATGTGCATCCTGCAAGCCATCGAGAAAGCCGGCTACCGTCCCGGCGAGGATGTCTACATCGCCCTCGATGCTGCTGCTTCCGAGTTTTACGATGCCGAAGCCAACATGTACGAACTCAAATGGAGCACCGGCGACCGCCTCACTCCCGCCCAGATGAGCGACTTCTGGGCCGACTGGGTCAAGAAGTACCCCATCATCTCGATTGAGGACGGCATGGCCGAGGACGACTGGGACGGCTGGCGCCTGCACACCGATGCCATCGGCGACCGCTGCCAGCTTGTGGGCGACGACCTCTTCGTCACCAACGTCGAGCGTCTCAAGATGGGTCTTGACCGCAAAGTGGCCAACTCCATCCTCATCAAGCTCAACCAGATTGGCACCCTCACCGAGACCATCGACGCCGTCAACCTCGCCATGCGCAACCAGTACACCGCCATCATCAGCCACCGCAGCGGCGAGACCGAGGATACCACCATCGCCGACCTCGTTGTGGCCATGAATGCCGGCCTTATCAAGACTGGCAGTGCCAGCCGCACCGACCGCATCTGCAAGTACAACCAGCTCATGCGTATCGAAGAGAGCCTCGGAGACCAGGCCTACTACCTCGGCAAGGATTTCAAGTTTGTAAAATAACCTCCACGCCGAAAACACCAAACGCCCGTGGCGACCATCGTCGCCACGGGCGTTTTCTTGTTCAATTTGACCCGCATCGGGCTTCGAACTTCGCACCCTGTTTCACCGAGAATCCAGGCTCAAGTCTCACCTCCAAGTCTGCATCGAAAATCACGTCCGCACCGTTGTTGATGTTCACATTACCATAGGGCATCAGAAAATCCACTTGGTATCCAGCTCTCACCTTTCTTCCGGTTTCGTAGGCGGTTCCAGTATAGGTTCGTTTCTGGATAAATGTTATATAGTTGTAATCGCTGTGTATATTTCCTTGGCCTGACGTGGCGAAGTTTTGTGGAGAGTTGGTGCAATTGCATCCCGAGGGGGAATCCGGGCTGGTGCCGGCAATATACCCTTTATGGAGGCTCAGTGAACTCTGTTTGTCCTCAAGTATGATATTTGCCCCGGATTCTATGCAGATATATCCTCCTTTCCTCACATCCACATGACCGCTTCCTTTCACACGAAGCGTGGCACCAGATTTCACAATCAGGCAGGCCGAACTGTCGATATTCAGCATGGCATGGTCTTCTATCACATATTCCGAACCATCCTCCAAAACTAATGTCGAAAGATTCTTCACTTTTACCTTCGAATATGCCTCCTGATGAAAATGCGAACGATTTCGGCAGGTGAAGACAGTAGGAGTTATAAAATCTTCAATTCTCGATGATGTTTGATTTGGATTATTTGGATTACGATGTCGATTGGGAGTTCCACTTTTATCGATTTCCAATTGAACATCACTCATTACGTTTACATCGGGCAATGTGTCACCTGTAATATCTGTTAAAACAATAGAAGCTCCAGTCCATCGAGTATTTTTATCAATATCTACGTCGTCTAATCTAATTTTCACCAAAATGCTACCCTGTAATCTGGCTAATACTTCGAAAGAGATACCATTTAAATAATAATCACCCATACTATAATGTATGCTATCATACCGAGGAATATTGATTACACATGGATTTCGAGAAATACTAACTTTATCTCCTATGTTGAAAGCAAGACCATCTCCGTTGATATATTCGGCTGTAGAGGACAAACTGTTTAGTTTTATTATTGAAAAACCTTCATTTCTTGAGCTGTTTCCTTGATCAAAAAAACTGTATTTTATGAATCCATTATTATCGTAATCATTTCGAATACTCTCTCCTGTATGTTGACCAGCAATGGGATTGTTTTTCTCATGTCGAAAAGGATAAGTTAGGTTTTCACAATATTCATCAGGTCTAATCGGATTATCATCAAAAGAAAAATCATAGTTTCCATTTCGATTAAGCCACCTTACCCCATTGCCATACCTTAATTCAGAGACTAAACTATCTTTTTTCACATTAGAATATGATTCAACATAAGCCGTAAGTCCTCTGTGCAATTCTGTAATCGGACTATTACAAAAAAAGCCACCATTTATATTTCGATCAAATATGGAGTTTCCATTATGATTTTCCAACCAAAGATACTGATGCTCTTCGGATGCTGTTGGAACACGTATTCGTATGGCATCTCCTGTGGTAATAAAATCTCGCAATATATATATTCCATTATTTTCTATGTCTGATATATTGGTAATATCGGAAGGTGTTCCACTTGCCTTGATATTTGGAATCCAATTCAAAATGTATCTTTCCCATCCTGCAGCACAAATTCTCATAATATTTCTCATCATACCCCATCCTGCAGAAGGAATATAAAAAAATCTACCTGCTTCATTGTTTACGCCTGCATAATGAGGTCCGATATAAATATTATGTCCAGACTCATGCAAGAAATTATCAATTATCTTTTCGTTCCCCTTTTGATAGACATATCCGTCAGATACAACATAACCACCTGATACAGTTTCATTTATACTAAGCGGTGCATATCCAGTCGCTCCTACATGAGTTAGTTCTGGTGACAAGGATGATGCCCACTCTTCTTTGTATCGATGACATAAAACGACGTAATCTATTACCCCATCTGGTTGTGATGTAGAGTTGTCAAATTGGAAATTAGGACGATTTGTCCTGTTGTCGTAATCTGCCCATGCAACACTATTGGATATTTGCTGTATTGCTTTTGCCGCAATATCTTCCCACTTGTCTGTATTTGAAACATTCACTACAACTCGCCCCGGATAATAGTCAGCAATTAACCGAAAAGAACCATTTGACATTTGGTAATAAAAATTGGAAACAGAGAATCTGTTATTATCTGAAAAAATATTGTTTGAGAATTCCGAATAACTTGTATAAAACGGTTTACGCATTGGATCTTTTGCCCAGTCTGGGAAAATAGAATCTTTTGGCCATCCATCAACAGGTAATGTATCATAAGGTAAACCATAACTCACAAAAACAATCAGTATCCTTAAATCACCTTTTGGAGTAAAAGATAAACCATTTGCAACATTCCCCAATGTGCGTATATTTGAGGTTTCTGTGCCACAATAATTTTGCCCATTTATTGTCGAAAGCCACAATAAGGCTATTATCAATGTGATCGATTTTTTCATAAAGCGTGCTTTTTGACCAGCTTAACTGTTTTTATCTGTTTTTTGGTAATTATCTTGAGAAAATATATTCCGGTTGGTAAAGATGACACGTTAATCTTTGTATCATTTTCATTTATATGTTCTCGTACAACGCAACAACCTTTCAAATCCAATATCTCCACAATCCGTTCTCCTTCAGCAGTCGAAATTGTCAGGTAATTGATGCAGGGGTTAGGCCAAACCATAATGTTATCATGTTCAGTAATATTGTTTATACCGACACTGGGCAACCGACAGTCTTCCAGCATTAAACCATAATAACTATTTGCAAATTGGTATATGTGTTCTCCATCTTTATGGACACAGGCTAACACCGAATATAGCACATATAAAGGTGTATTAGAGAATAAATAGTTGAATATTAAAGAACTTCCTACCCCTTCCATAAACTTTAGTATGTGAGGATATCTCATCCAATCCTCTTCTGGATGTAAATGGATATTCCGACCGTTTGAGTCAATGGTCACGGAATCCACATAGTAGTTGCAGAAGAATGTGTCCCGCTGCATATAGGGATGAATGTAATTAAAAGTATCCCCAACATTCAACGATAGGTCAACAATCAAAAGCTCGGTATTTATGCTGTCGTTGAATCGTACCCAGAGACGGCCGTTCAAGGTATCTTCCCTCAACAGGAAAGCGAATTGTCCGGGATTATCGTTGACAGGAATTCCAGCGTAAGGCAAGTGTCTGTAAAAGGCAAATTTGTATTTCTTTTGGTTGATTATTGTATCACCCTCTACTCGAAGACCATAATTACTTAAACCATAATCAAAATGTTCATTAACTAATCCATGATAGAAAGTCGATTCTTGTCCAAAAAAAGAGTTGAATGCTGTCGATACAGTGTCTTGTGCCAATGAATAACTTGTTGCAAAAAATATTGTGCATAGTGAAAATAGTATCTTTTTCATACCTGAAACTTTTATCGTGTGAGTATCATGCGTTTTGTATCCACAATTCGGCCGTCCACAACCAGTGAATAGAGGTACATTCCGGCATCAAGCATGCCCCCGTCAACCGTGACTGTACCATGTCCGATACCGTTGATGGGCAATGTCTGTAACAGCAATCCATTCTATTGTCTGGTTGTGATGTGGCGGGCATATAAAAACGTTCTTCAGTAAAATCCCATTTGTCAAAATCGGAAAGATGATATCCGTGTTTTGTTGTAATATCGTTACCAGGCAAAGTATCTAAATACCTAACAACTTCTTTAAATCCTATACTATTATTGTTTAAATCTGAGGTATGGAGTTCAATCAGTTCTGGGTAGTAATCCCCAATTATGTGTAAATCGCCACAGGATGCCTCTTGAAAATATTTACTTAAGTAACCTTGGGGTATATTCTCAACTGTTTGGTCGATAATATTATCAACATAATCGGGCAATTGGCCTATTGGCCACGCCCATATCGAGTCCGAATAAGGATCATCAACAATGTCGGCAAATACAATGAACAATCGCAAAGTCCCTTGGGGCGAATACGCATGTCCATTTCTTGCGTTTTCTTGTGCAGAAATAGACATGCTTATTGCAATAATGAATAAAACAAGCAATATCTTTCTCATAATTTACCACTTTAATATTTTCTTTGAAACACAAATACTGTTACTATGCAAAATAAGTAAATATATTCCAGCAGAGAGCGACGAAAGGTCAAGTTCTACAACCTCTTTATTAACATACATTTTGTTTAATATCATTCCATTGGAAGAAACAAGCTTCAATTCGCACCCCCCCGTTGGAATTCCTTCAATCTTTATACGTGATTCCATTGGATTTGGACCTATTGTAATAGGAGACCTGTCCTCCTCGTCAATACCCAAGCCTTCCCATCCAGCCAAACAATACTCCACACTCATGGGGGGTGCCGTTACATAAGGTCTTCCGTAATAATATTTTTCATGATGAAATTCGTTTATTCCATCTTTGTCAAAGCAAACTAAAGCGGATACCTCCATTTCCGAACTCCCACTCCCTCCCCAGCATTTTAGGATTGGATACCTCACCCCCATGTTGGGACCGATTCCTTCGATGAATACCAAAGTGTCTGTTTCTCCCGTCCATGATTCTCTGTAGTAGTTAGTTACCAAGTATTTTCTCTCATTTTGGAAATAAACATGTTCAATCCGTATCGGTGGTACTTGTACCCAGCTCCCGTAACAATTCCTGTCACCAATGAATAAAGTATCCCCCTCATTTAATGACAAGTCCATAATCAACAATTCCGCACATGACGCATCCCTCAAATATAGTCTCTCGTTATTTTCTGACTCACGGAGATAAAAAACCGATGATGACCAATAGTCTGTTCCATACGACCTTTTTCTCAAGCACCTATGGTACACGGTGTCGCTGATAACAACCGTGTCCATTGTGGACACTTGCCACTGATAAGATGCACCTCCATATACCCAACTGTCTGACATATACAACAACTCGTACCAATCAGCAACACTGTCGCCAAAAACGGACATATATCGTGTTGTTGTAGTGGAGTCTTGTGCCCAAGACTGTACCATTAAAAGAGAGGTGCAAAGAAAAAACAATATCTTTTTCATACCTGAAACTTTTATCGTGTGAGTATCATGCGTTTTGTATCCACAATTCGGCCGTCCACAACCAGTGAATAGAGGTACATTCCGGCATCAAGCGATTCGCCATTGACGATGGCAGTCCCGTGTCCTGTGCCGCTGACAGGCAATGTCTGCAGCAACAATCCGTTAAGATTGAAGATATAAATGGCTGCCGTGGCGGCATCTTGTGGTATGCAGTATTCTATCTCGGTTTCTCCATTGAACGGGTTAGGCGTGTTCTGATATAGCAACGCCAGTCCTTCATTTGTGGAACGGGCATAAGCGACCATGCCCGAATCGGCCAGCCCCAACTCGCTCAACTCTTCAGCATCCATCATACTCGTCACATAGATGCCGTTTTCCTTCAGGCTGCTTTTCAGTTCTTGCAAAGCCCCCACCATCAGGGGTATCATCTCCAGATAGTTTACATATTGCTGTCCACGGTCGTCAATTTCCACCAACTCAGGGAACAATGCAGCCACTTCCGAGGCCACAAACCCATAACGCTGGCTGGGCATCTCCCTTTGTTGCATCGCATTGTTAAAACGACGGGATTCCTCCGAGTCCTCTTCTGCCAACTCGGTTTCCGTTGTACCGGTCGACACGGCAATGGTATTGTCGAGTGCAGTGTAACGGTACATCACACTTTTCAGTTTCATCAGTCGCGGTAGCACAGGCTGAAGGGGTGTCACATCGTTTTTATGTGCGTCGTCGCAGCTGACGGCCACACGGTCGACGTGCAGGCCATCATTGATGGTAAAGTTGGGCATCAGGGACGAGGACACACCCCATTCTGCCAAAAGATATGTGCCGTCCCAACTGGTTATGCGGGTTCCGTTCTTGCCATGCAGCCAAAGTATGTCGCTGTCCGTATTGCCAGACTCACCGATAAAGACATTCCAACTGTTGGTTGCCTGAGTGCCGAAATCGCCGAAAGACAGTTTCGCACCGGCACCATTAGTACCGTTGCCGATAAGTGCCATTGTCAGTACATTGTTGCCGTCGAGATTGGACAGTGTGGGGCCAGCTACCACTCTGCCCGAGGTTTGAACCGTCAATTGGGCATAGGCTGTCATCGAAAACATGGCACAAATTGCCATAATAATTGAGAAAATCTTTTTCATAGTATAATTTGTAATTTGTTTAATGTTAATAACTTGTTTTCTTTGTTTTTATTGCCCCAAGTTGCAAAGGATACGTTTGAAGAGTGGTGCTGCATTTTGTAGTTGAATTTACAAATTGTGGGGACACTGGAATCTATGCAATAATGTTGGAGCGTTTGCGTTTTATATCTCGTAGAGCGTTCCGCTTTACGCCTCGGGTGCGGGTTGGCAGGGACGGGCTTTTTGCCCGTAGGAAAGACATTGGGACTCGCCCTGCGTGGCACCCTCAATTTTTCTCGGCTCCGTCGCGGCAGCGCACCACTAAACCGCGCGGAGCCTTTCTTTTATGAACAACATGATGATTAATTATTTACGTTACTTTACGGCGGTGCAGGTGTAGATACCGGATTTGGAATCAAACTCGATGTCCACGACATACCCTTGCTTGATCATCGCTTTTGCCCAATTCTTGGCATCGTCCTCGTTCGTCGTGGTGTAGACAACGGTCTCTTTTGACGAGAGGATTTGATTGCCGGCATTTCCGCTGCGGACGGATACCTTGTGGCCTTCGTTTGCAAGGGCGAACAGATTGCGCAGGAATTCGTCGAGAGCCTGCTCTCCTTGCAGGGTGACGGCGTAGAAGGTTCCGTCCACATAGTAGCTCAGTGTGTACACGGCGGCATCCTCGGCCACGGTGTTTTGAGGTGTTGACATTTGTTCTTTCTGGCAGCTGACAGCCAGCGTGCCCAGCACCGTGCAGAGTGCCATGATTCTGAATACTTTTTTCATGTTTTTAGTGTATTGATTGAACATTGATTTCTTTGAACAGATTACCATCAAGAATGACATCGAGCTGAGCGGCCGACCGGGTGTGGAAGAAAGCCACAAGCCTCCTGACGGGAAGGATTACCATCACCTCGTTGCGGTTGTC
>JAFSLX010000009.1 GCA_017448185.1 Bacteroidales bacterium | reverse complement strand
ACAGAAGCCTTTTGGGGACACTTTGGACAATTACCTTGTCTTTTCTGACAGACTCTTGCCGCCGCCTCACAATCCCGGTGACAGTGGAATAACTGCCCTGTCTCTATAAAAAAAAAGAGGGTGCCTTTTGGGACACCCTCTGATTCTCCCCAGAGTGGCGATACAATAATGTCGCCTTTTTTTCGTTACCGTAATAAATATAATCATTATATGGCAGACGACAAAAAGATTATTTTCTCGATGGTGGGCGTGGGCAAGCTGATTCCGCCCTCGCGCCAGATCCTGAAAGATATATACCTCAGCTTCTTCTATGGAGCCAAGATTGGCATTATCGGTCTTAACGGCAGCGGCAAG
Organism: Bacteroidales bacterium; assembly: GCA_017448185.1. Classification (GTDB taxonomy): domain Bacteria; phylum Bacteroidota; class Bacteroidia; order Bacteroidales; family P3; genus Colimorpha. The sequence continues at coordinate 22,501 of JAFSLX010000009.1, read as the reverse complement.
TCGAGCCTGATGAAGATTATCGCCGGCGTAGACAAGGACTATCAAGGCGAGGTGGTCTTTTCGCCGGGTTACAGTGTCGGTTACCTCGAGCAGGAGCCCAAGCTCGACGACACCAAGACCGTCAAGGAGGTGGTGCAGAAGGCCGTGCAGGAGACGGTCGACCTGCTGAAGGAGTACGACGAGGTGAACAACGCCTTTGCCGAGCCCGATGCCGATTTCGACAAGCTCATCGCCCGTCAGGGTGAGCTCACCGAGCTGCTGGAGGCTCACGATGCATGGAACCTCGACCAAAAACTGGACCGCGCCATGGATGCACTGCGCTGTCCCGACGAGGACCAGCTGGTGGCTAACCTCAGCGGTGGTGAGCGCCGCCGTGTTGCCCTCTGCCGTCTGCTTTTGCAGGAGCCCGACATCCTGCTGCTTGACGAGCCTACCAACCACCTTGATGCCGAGAGTATCGACTGGCTGGAACAACACCTGCAGCAGTACAAGGGCACCGTCATCGCCGTAACCCACGACCGCTATTTCCTCGACCATGTGGCCGGCTGGATTCTTGAGCTCGACCGCGGCGAAGGCATCCCCTGGAAGGGCAACTACAGTAGTTGGTTGGAACAAAAGACCGCCCGTTTGGCCATGGAGGAGAAGCAGGAGAGCAAGAGAAGAAAAACCCTGCAGCGCGAGTTGGAGTGGGTCCGCATGGCTCCCAAGGCCCGTCATGCCAAGGGTAAAGCCCGTCTGGCAGCCTACGACCGCTTGCTCAACGAGGACGTGAAGGAGAAAGAGCAGAACCTCGAGATATTCATCCCCAACGGCCCGCGTCTGGGCAACAAGGTGCTTGAGGTGAACGGTGTGAGCAAGGCTTATGGCGACAAGCTTCTTTATGAAAACCTTACTTTCAGTCTGCCGCCTGCCGGCATCGTGGGCGTTATCGGTCCCAACGGCTGCGGCAAGACCACGCTCTTCCGCCTCATCATGGGCTTGGAGAAACCCGACACCGGCACCTTCGAGGTGGGTGAGACGGTCAAGATTGGCTACATTGACCAGCAGCATGCTGAAATAGACCCCGAGAAGAGCGTCTACGAGATGATCTCAGGCGGCAACGAGAACTTGCAGGTCGGCGGACGACTCATCAACAGCCGTGCCTACATCAGCCGTTTCAATTTCAGCGGCACCGACCAAAGCAAGAAGGTCGGCGTGCTCAGCGGCGGCGAACGCAACCGTCTGCACCTGGCCCTGACGCTCAAAAGCGAGGCCAATGTGCTGCTCCTCGACGAGCCTACCAACGACATTGACGTCAACACCATGCGCGCTTTGGAAGAGGGCTTGGAGAATTTTGCCGGCTGTGCTGTGGTCATCAGCCACGATCGTTGGTTCCTTGACCGTATCTGTACCCATATTTTGGCTTTCGAGGGCGACTCGCAGGTGTATTTCTTTGAAGGAGGCTACACGGAGTATGAGGAGAACCGCAAGAAGCGCCTCGGCGACGATACCCCCCACCGCATTCACTACAAGAAATTGAAAGCATAGAATATTAACCATTTAAATTTTTTTATTATGAAAAAAGCAATCCAAATGATGATGTTTGTGGCTGCTGCCACAATGTTCTTCGCTGCTTGCAGCAAGAAAGACGATGTGAAACCTACCACCGCCGGTGACAACCAGATGATCTACAACGGAAAGACCTATCAGGGAGTGGCACAGGGCTCTATTCAAGACGGTTATGGCGATCTGTCATGCTTTAGCGAAACCGACAACCTGTTTTTTGTTATTGAATGCCACATCGAGAATCTCACTTCCTCCTATACCTATGATCTCACCAAAGCAGACCCCGACCACGGACTTCACATCCATGCCATCGCCGAAGGCCCCAGTGTGCAGGGTGATGACTTTTTGGATCTCCGTTATCAAAATAGCCCCAGCTTATGGTACTTCCTTAATGGTGAAAATGTTTCGAACGCTTCGGCTTTCACCAGCGGCACCGCGGTGGCCACGCTCAATGCCGACAAGATTATCCTTGAATTGAACGGTACTCTCGTCAACGGCAAGCCCCTCAGCTTCCGCATTGTGGTCCCCAGAGACTGAAAGCACACAAGTAAAAGAATTATTAACCAATATCCTGCTCTGGATTATCTCCCTGATCAAGAAGAAGTAAGAAAACTTCATTGGCAAACTATTGCCTCTGCATGGAAACAACATGCAGAGGCAATGTTTTCAAAGAACGCTTGCCATATCAAAAAAAATGTACTTTTGCACCGTCAAACCGACAAAGTTGAGATGTGGATTAAAGGGTTCTGCCCACGTTGGACACCAAAAATGAATTTTATAGAACCCAGCAAAAAAACAACAAGATGAAAACAATGAGATTTTTAGCAGCCATGTTTGTCGCTGCAGCCATGTTTGCTGTTACCGGCTGTTCAAAAGACGATGAAGGAGGTTCCGTTAGCAAAGATAAAATTGTAGGTAGTTGGTCGATGGAGACAATGACCGTGACTCAGACCGTCAGTGGTTTGACTGGTGAATATGCTGCCATGAACGGCTCTCGTACCAATACATCCGGTCCTGAAGAAGGAGAAAGCAGTATCTTTATTTTCAACAATGACGGTACTGTCAGCAATGTCAATGTTTTTATTGACCATGACAATAATGATGAGATTGTAAATCAAACCAGTACGGGTACTTGGAGTCTTAATGGCAAAGAACTCACCCTTATTCTTGTTGATGAAGAGGGCGTTACCGATACTATGGTTTTGAATGTTGAGGAAGTTACCAGCAACAAGTTGGTTCTGACAACAGAACGGTCCATGGATGACAGTACTTCAATTCCTGGTCAGGTTGCCACAATCACCGTCTCGATTAAGCTGGACTTCAGTAGAGTTTAAAGTAAGTGTACAGAAAAACGACGCCATCAAAATGGCGCCGTTTTTTTACCATATCAGCCGTGGGCGAAGCTCACGGCTTTTTTTGTTTTCCGAGATGGGCGAAGGGAGAACAGTAGGGGTTGGCAAGGGGCTGGACAACGAGAAAAATTTGCTATCGATTGATTATCTACAAATGTTAAATTTATTATCTCTTACTTTTGTAAATATTAGGTAGGAGAGGAGTAAGAGTTGAGTAAGAGTTGGTAAGGAGATTACACTGTGTATCAGTGTATTAAGTATTTGTTTGTTGCGTATGTTCTACTGATACAGGGTGTTAAGTTTGTTTTTGCCGCTACAACTGACTGATTTCCATTGTGAGCAAAAATGGGGAAAAAGAAGGTGGGAAATGTTAAAAAACGATGTTGCAACTGTATCGTGAAGGTGGTTTTGGAAATAGTTTTCAACAATGGCTGCGGGATGAAAAAAAAGGTGTAATTTTGCAGTTGTAATATTTTTGCCACTATGCCACAATTCACTCACCTGCACGTGCACTCGCACTATTCGATGCTCGACGGAATGTCGAAGATACCCGATCTTGTGAAGAAAGCCAAGAAGAATGGTATGTATGCTATGGCCTTGACGGACCACGGCAACATGTTCGGCATCAAGGACTTTCTCGATACTGTTGCCAAGGAGAACAAGAACCGCGCCGAGGGTGAGCCGGAATTCAAGCCTATTGTGGGTACGGAGGCTTATTGTGCCCGTCGCACGCTATACGACAAGGACAAGAACTACAAGGACCTCAACCCCGAGAACGGCCGTGAGCGCATAGTGGACCGTTCGGGCTATCACCTTATCCTGCTGGCCAAGAACCTGAAGGGCTACCACTCGCTGTGCAAGCTGGCGTCGATTGCCTATACCGACGGCTTCTACGACCGTCCACGTATCGACCACAATGTGCTGGAGCAATATCGCGAGGGGTTGATTGTCTGTTCGGCCTGTCTGGGTGGCGAGATTCCGCAACTTATCATGGCGGGCAAGCTGGACGAGGCTGAGAAGGCGGTGGTGTGGTTCAAAGAGCGTTTCGGCGACGACTACTATATCGAGCTGATGCGCCACAAGACCGACAAGCCCAATGCGAACTACGACACCTACCGGTGGCAGATGAAGGTGGAGCCGACTTTGATAGCGTTGGCGCGCAAATACAATATCAAGATTATTGCTACCAACGACACCCATTTTGTCGAGGAGGAACATGGCGAGGCGCACGACCACCTCATCTGCCTGGCCACGCAGAAGGACTTCGACGACCCCAACCGTATGCACTACACCAAGCAGGAATGGCTGAAGAGTCCCGACGAGATGGAGGCGGCATTCCCCGACCTGCCCGAGGCGTTGGCCAACACGATGGAGATTGCCGGGAAGGTGGAGACCTACAGCATCGACAGCGACCCTCTGATGCCGGTGTTCCCCATACCGGAAGAGTTCGGACGGGAGGCGGAATGGCGGCAGCGGTTCACGGAGGAGGACCTCTTCAACGAGTTTACACGCAACGAGAAGGGCGAGGTGGTGCTCGAACAGGCAGCTGCGGAGAAGAAAATCAAGAAGCTGGGTGGCTACGAGAAGCTGTACCGTATCAAGTACGAGGCTGACTATCTGGAGCACCTGGTGTGGGAGGGAGCGCGGAAGCGGTACCTGGGAGGAAAGTGGAGAGCGGAGAGCGGAGAGTGGACAGACGCGGATATCAAGGCTGCGCTAAGCGAGGAGGTTAGAGAACGCATTGTTTTCGAGCTGCACACTATCAAGACGATGGGTTTCCCGGGCTATTTTTTGATTGTGAGCGACTATATACGGGCCGCTCGTGAGGAGCTCGGTGTCAGCGTGGGCCCCGGCCGTGGAAGTGCAGCAGGTTCGGTGGTGGCCTACTGTCTGTGGATTACCGACCTCGACCCGTTGCGCTACGACTTGCTGTTTGAGCGTTTCCTGAATCCCGACCGTATCTCGCTGCCCGATATCGATGTCGACTTCGACGATGCCGGCCGCGGACGTGTGCTCGACTGGGTGACACAGAAATACGGTAAGGAGCGTGTGGCGCATATCATCACCTACGGCACCATGGCCACCAAGAGTTCGATTGCCGATGTGGGCCGTGTAGAGAAAATACCGCTCAGCACGGTGAACCAGCTGAAGTCCTACATTCCCGACCGCGGATTCCCTGATAATATCAAGGACGAAAAGGGTAAGAGTCCGAAGGTGAACCTCAAGAACTGCTACCGCTATGTGCCCGAGTTGCGCAACATTATGCAGAACGGTCCGGACGACCTGCGTCGCATGCTGACCTATGCCGAAGAGCTCGAGGACACCAATCGCCAAATCGGTATCCATGCCTGCGGTGTGATTATCGGTTCGCAGGATATCACCAATGTGGCACCCGTATGCGTCATCAACGATAAGGAATCAGGTGAGGTGCTGGTGACTCAGTACGATGGCCATGTGGTGGAGAATGTGGGTCTCATCAAGATGGACTTCCTCGGACTAAAGAACCTTACCATCATTAAAAACTGTGTCCGCATGATAAAGAAGGGCAGGGGAGAGGATGTCGATGTCGACCACCTGCCGCTCGACGACGAGCTGACCTATAAGCTTTTCTGCGAGGGTAACACCGTCGGCGTGTTTCAGTTCGAGTCGGCAGGAATGCAGAAGTACCTGCGCGAACTGCAGCCGCACGTCATCGACGACCTCATCGCAATGAACGCCCTCTATCGTCCAGGACCCATGGACAACATCCCCGAGTTTATCGACCGCAAGCAGGGACGTAAGCCCATCAGTTATGACATCCCTGTGATGGAGAAGTACTTGAAGGATACCTATGGCATTACGGTCTATCAGGAGCAGGTCATGCTTTTGAGCCGCCTGCTGGCGGGATTCACCCGTGGACAGAGCGATACGCTGCGCAAGGCCATGGGCAAGAAGCAGATTGACAAAATGAACGAGCTGGAAGTGCTCTTCTACGAGGGTGGTGAGAAGAATGGCCACCCCAAGGAAACTCTGCACAAGATATGGGAAGAGTGGAAGAAGTTTGCTTCGTATGCCTTCAACAAGTCGCACGCTGCCTGCTATTCGTGGGTGGCCTATCAGACGGCCTACCTCAAGGCGCACTATCCGGCCGAATATATGGCTGCTGTGATGACCTCGGCACAGACCGACATAAGCCGTGTGCGAGAGCTGATGGACGACTGCCGCAAACACGGAATCGAGGTGGCTGCTCCTTCGGTCAACGATTCGGACATGGACTTTTCTGTCGACCGTGACGGCAAGATTCGATTCGGATTGAAGGCTATCAGCGGTATGGGTGATGCGGCTTCGAACGTGATTATTGCCGAGCGCGAGAAAAATGGCCGGTTCCAGGATATCTTCGATTTCCTGAAACGTATCGACATGCATTCGGTCAACAAGAAAAATATCGAGGTGCTGGTCAAGGCTGGTGCGTTCGACGGTCTGGGTACGATGCATCGGGCTCAGTATTTCTACAAAGAAAATCAATTGGAGACCACGCCCACCTACCTCGATCTGTTGGTTCGCTGGGCTATCCGCCGTCAGGATGGTGCTGCATCGAACCAGATGTCTATTTTCAGCATGAGCGAGGAGCTGGCTGAAGAGGAGTATCCACCAATACCAGAATGTCCGGAGTGGACCACTATTGAGCGTTGCCGTACCGAGAAGGAGGTTATCTCCACCTATCTTTCGGGCCATCCGCTCGACGATTTCAAATACGAGATTAAGCTGTTCACCAACATAGGGGTGGTGGAACTCTCTGCCCTTGAGCAGTTGGCCGGTCGTGAGGTGAAGTTCGGCGGTATGGTGTCGGGGGTCAAAGGGGGGGTCTCGTCAAAAGGAAACCCCTATGGTTCAATGGTTATCGACGACTACTCGGGCTCCTACGAACTGCGCCTTTACGACGAGGAGTATACCAATTTCAAGAATTTCTTCACAGACAATACCTTCATCTTCTGCCGAGCCATGGTCCGCACGTTCAGCTATAAGGACAAGAAGACAGGATCCGATAAGACCTCGACCCGCTTGAAGATTCTCTCCATGTCGCTGCTCGACAAGGTGATGGATAAATATACATCGAAGTTGTCCTTTGCAGTTCCTCTGGAATCTATCGACGAAGAATTCTGCAAGAAACTGACCAAAATGGCCCGAAAGCATCGTGGAACGGTGCCACTGCAAGCCATCGTGGTCGACACGAAACGCAACCTATCACTGACGCTCAACAGTCCGGATTTGCGTGTGGCGGTGCACGATACCATTCCCATGCTCGAGCAGTTGCCTGGTGTGTTTCAAGTGAATCCTATACCCAAAGGCCAATGAACACGGAACTATTTACAAGAGTTGGGATGCCATCGATACCGTTTGGTATCGATTTCGCCACAGGCATTGTCAGTTTGGGTTCCTGTTTTTCGGACGAGATAGGGATGCGGTTGCGCGACAGTGGTTTCCATATTGAGCAGAACCCCTTTGGAACACTCTACAATCCAGCTTCTATTGCCTCGGCATTGCGGAGGATGATGTACGATATTGAGGTAGGGGAGGAGGACTTGGTTGAATACGAGGGATTGTGGCATTCGTGGCATCACCACGGCTCTTTCTCCCGTACTACGGCTGAAGAGTGCCTCGAAGTCTGTAACAGTCGTCTCCATCAGGCACATTCGGCGCTGAAAGAGGCCAGTCTGCTGATGGTTACCTTTGGCTCTGCATGGATTTTTGAACATGAAGGGGCGGTGGTCGCCAACTGCCATAAACTTCCTCAGCAGATGTTTGTAAGGCGCAGGATGTCGGTGGACGATATCGTTGCCCTCTGGAGGCCGCTGCTCGACGAGCTCCATGTCTGCTACCCTTCGTTGAATATTCTGTTCACCGTATCGCCTATCCGCCACATAGGCGATGGTGCACATGGCAACCAGTTGAGCAAAAGCACTCTGCTACTGGCGGTCGACGAGTTGGTGGACAAGGACTTGCCCCCGGCAAAACGGAAAAAGAAAGGCGTGAAGATGGAGGCTCAGAAAAGGCCGGTGACACTCTATTTCCCATCGTATGAAATTGTCCTTGATGAGCTTCGCGACTATCGTTTTTACGACCCCGACATGGTCCATCCTTCGTCACTGGCGGTCGACATGGTTTGGGACCGTTTCCAACGTGTCACCATGGTACCGGCCGTACGTGATCAGGCCCACTTCAATGCCAAACAAAGCAAACGTACACATCACATACCTTTACATACATTATGAAAAAACGTCTGTTGTTGACATTATGCCTGATGGCCTTGACGAAACTGGTTTTGGCCACCGAACCGTTAAAGAATAGTCAGTCTTTGCGCAGCCCCGACGGGCGGATGGAAGCACTCTTTGAACTGAAAGACGGCATACCCTACTACAGCCTTTACCGCAATGGGAAGCCTGTAGTGCTTCCGTCGAAAATGGGCTTCACGCTGGAGTGGCGCAAGAACGACATGGCCAGTGGGTTTAAAGTGAACGATGTACAATACAGCACGTTTGACGAAACTTGGCAGCCTGTGTGGGGTGAGGAAGCCAACATCCGTAACCATTACAACGAGATGGTGGTTAGCCTGCAACAGGACTATTACCTCGACCACGAGGGCAAGCGCGTAGATAATCCTACGGTGATGGCGATACGCTTCCGCTTGTATGACGACGGCCTTGGATTCCGCTATGAGTGGCCGGTTACCAACTCGCTGGTCTATTTCTGGCTCACCGACGAACTGACGGAGTTCCGCCTGACGGGCGACCACACGGCATGGTGGATTCCAGGCGACTACGACACGCAGGAGTTCAACTATACTGAGTCGCGTCTCTCGCAGGTGCGCAGCCTCTACTGGCAGTCGCAGAAAGGCGGCGGCTGGCCGTGGAAGAGTTTTTCCGAAACTGGTCTCCAGACAGCCTTGCAGATGAAGACTGACGACGGACTTTATATCAATATACACGAGGCCGCTGTGCTCGACTACCCCACCATGAACCTCGACCTCAACGACACCACTTTCGTGCTGAAGGTGCATCTTACGCCCGATGCCACGGGCTATGTGGGCCGATTGCAGGCTCCCTGCGTCAGCCCTTGGCGCACGGTACAGGTGTGCGAGAAGGCCACCGACGTGTTGCGCTCGCGTTTGATACTCAACCTTAACGAACCTTGTGCCCTCGAGGATGTCAGCTGGATTCACCCGGTGAAGTACATGGGCGTGTGGTGGGAGATGATCAGCGACAAGGGCACCTGGGGCTATACCAACGACTTCCCGTCGGTGCGTCTGCCGGGCGACCCGAGTGTGCCGCAGTCGCTGCAGGGTACTGCCACCGACTACTCGCGCTGCAAACCCCACGGCCGCCATTCGGCCAACAACGACAATGTGCGCCGCTACATCGACTTTGCTGCCAAGCATGGCTTCGATGCTCTCCTCATCGAGGGGTGGAACATCGGCTGGGAGGACTGGTACGGCAAGGAGAAGGACTATGTCTTCGACTTCCTCACGCCTTACCCAGACTTCGACCTGCCGGCGCTCAACCGCTATGCCCACCAGAAAGGCATCCGCCTCATCATGCACCACGAGACCTCCTCGTCGGTGCCCAACTACGAGCGCTTTATGGAGCGGGCTTACAATCTGATGAACCAGTACGGCTATGACGCCGTTAAGAGCGGCTATGTAGGCAAGATAGTGCCTCATGGCGAGCACCACTACAGCCAGCCGCTCATCAACCACTACCACCGTGCTATTGTCGAGGCTGCCAAGCATCACATCATGGTCAACGCCCACGAGGCTGTGCGCCCCACCGGCCTTTGCCGCACGTGGCCCAACATGATTGGCAACGAGAGCGCCATGGGCACCGAGTTTCGTGGCGGCATACGACCTGGCCACGCCACCGTACTGCCTTTTACACGTCTGCAGGGCGGCCCGATGGACTACACCCCCGGCATCTTCGAGCCCGACATGGGCAAGTTTGTCTCCTGGGCCAAGGGTAACCAGATGAACCTCACCATCTGCAACCAGCTGGGCTTGTATGTGACCTTCTACTCGCCGCTGCAGATGGCTGCTGATTTTCCCGAGCATTATGAGCCCTATATGGATGCTTTTCAGTTCATCAAGGATGTCGCCGTCGACTGGGACACCTCCATCTATATTGCCGCCGAGCCCGGTGCTTATATTATAACCGCTCGCAAGCCGAAGGTATCGTCACTGAACAAAGCCGCCGCCGGCCTCGGTGAGCTACCCGACGGCAAGAAAGGCGTCATCTCCAACGCCGCCCGCTACGTATATGCCCTGCCCGACACGACTAACGCATTAACACATTTACACATTAACGCTTTAGAGCCACACGAAGTGTGGTACATCGGCGGCATCACCGACGAGAACGCCCGCGAGGTGAGCGTCAAGCTTGATTTCCTCCAGCCCGGCAAGACCTACGATGCCATCATCTACTCCGACGGCAAAGATGCCTGTGGCCTACCCGGCGATAACTACAACCCCTATTCATATTCGATAGCCCAGAAGAAAGTCACCTCCAAGACCACCCTCAAGTTGAAGATGGCCCCCTGCGGCGGCTTCGCCGTTAGCATCCGTGAAAGAAAATGAGACGGATTGTGGTCATAATGGTGTTGCTGCTGGTGGCAAAGTCCGCTTCAGCCCAGGAATTCATCGGCTGCCGCACCGACATCGGCTGGGCCGAGACACCCATGCTGCGCACCACGTTCGAGGTGGAACGCGCCGACCTGGCACCTGTCGTTGGCCATAGCGTCACATTCAGCCTCCGCATCGTCTCGCTCGGCTACCACGAGGTGTATCTCAATGGTACCAGGGTGGGGGACTGGGTGTTGCAATCTGCCGTCAGCCAGCTCGACCGGCGTGCGCTGGAGGTGACCTACGATATCACCAATTTGGTGCGCGAGGGCGACAACGAGCTGATGCTCTGGCTCGGACAGGGTTGGGGGCGCATCTACGGCACCCCGGCGGTGGTCAGGGCCGTAGTGGAGCGGACGGCGAGTGACGGCGAATGCGGTCTGATCTACATCCTTGCCAGCACCGACAGCACCTGGGAGGCCTCGCCGTCGCCCTATAGCTACACCGGCAGCTGGCAGCCCCTGCAGTTCGGCGGCGAACGCTACGACGCACGGGTTAAGGAAAGTTGGCGAAATGCAACATACTGGGACGCAGGCTGCCAGCCTGCGATAGCATCGCAGGAATTCGAAGGTAACCGCATCGTCGATATACTTGATCCTCAATCGGTCGACACCCTGCCCGACGGCACGCTTCTTTTCGATTTCGGCCGCGTGGTGACAGGCTGGTTCCAACTCGACTGCCTGCCTATCCCCAAAGACGACTCGATAAACATGGAATACCTCGACCACATCGACGCCAAGCCTCCTCATACCGAGACCGATATCTACATAAGTGACGGAACCGGCGACGACGACATCCACTTCACCAACCGCTTCCACATGCACGCCTTCCGTTATGTCAAGGTCTCCGGCCTTGGACATTATGTCGCCTATGGCTTGGACATTCCCATCGTCATGGCCCGTGCTGTGCAGATTTCCGCCGTCGCCCCCAACGGTGGCGCCACCTTCGAGTGCAGCGACCCGCGGTTGAATGCCATACACGATATGGTGAAGTACACCCTCAGCTGCCTCACTTTCAGCGGCTACATGGTCGACTGCCCCCATATCGAGCGCATGGGTTACGGTGGCGACGGAAACTCCTCTACCAACACCCTCCAAACCCTCTGGGATGTTCGCTCCACCTATGCCAACTGGATGCAGGCCTGGCACGACGCCATGCAGCCTGACGGCGATTTGCCCTACGTGGCACCCGCCTTCCGCACCGGCGGCGGCCCCTACTGGCAGGGCTTCATCGTCAAGGCCCCGTGGCGCACCTACCTCAACTATGGCGACCGCAGCCTCATATACCGCCACTACGACGACATGAAACGCTGGCTGCAACACATCGAGCGCCACAGCGATGACTATATCCTGCAGCCTTGGCCCGACAACGAGCGCCGCAGCTGGTTTCTCGGCGACTGGGCCGTTCCAGAAGGCGTCGACAAGGACGGTGAGAGCGTGCTGCACGCCAGTAGCTGCGTCGTCAGCGACTGCCTTGCTGATATGGTGCAGATGGCACGCATGACAGGTCATATCGACGATGCACGACATTACGCCGACTGGCGGCAGAACCTCAACGCCGCCATCCATCGCCACTTCTACCACCCCGAGACGCACACCTACGCCAACGGCACTCCCCTCGACCAATGCTACGCCCTGCTGCTCGGCATCCCGCCCGACAGCGCCACCGCCGCCGCCGTCAAAGACCAACTGCTCAAGGACTGCCACGGAAAGTACCGCGACCACATCGCCGTCGGCCTCATGGGTGTGCCCGTCTTCACCGAGTGGTGCATCAAAGAAAGACAAGCCGACCTTATGGCCACCCTCCTGCGTCAGGAGGACTATCCCGGCTATCTCAACATGATTAACCAAGGCGCCACTACCACATGGGAGTCGTGGGACTGCGGCCGCTCCGGCAAGGAAGACCGCAGCCGCGTGCACAACTGCTACAACGGCATCGGCATCTGGTTCTACCAGGCCTTGGCCGGTATCCGTCCCGACCCCGAGCAGCCTGGCTACAAGCATTTCTTCGTCGACCCGCAACCGTGCGAAGGTGTCGAGTGGGTGTGCGCCACCAAGCCCACCCCCTATGGCGACATACGGGTGGAAGTGGAAAGTGGAAAACGAAAAGTGGAAAGAATAAAAGTCACCGTTCCCGAAGGCACCACCGCTATGGTATTCCCGGGCTCGCCAAACGAGCGCACTTTGCCATCCGGGGAATGGACATTGGAAATAAAATAACAATAAAATGAAACGCTTGGCATTGCCACTCATGCTCGTTGTGCTGCTTTTCGGCGGCTGCAACAGGCCTGTCGACGAGTTGAAGATTATCTCCTTCAATATCCGCTACAATTCGTGGAACAATATTGACGGTCCCAACGGCTGGCCCTACCGCAAAGTTGCTGTCGTCAAGATGATTGACGAGGAACGGCCTGCTGCCATCGGCTTGCAGGAGGCGCTGATCGACCAGCTGCAGTACCTCGACAGTAACCTGCCCACCTACCGTCGCATCGGGGTGGGGCGCGACGACGGCAGGGAGGCCGGCGAGTTCATGGCCATCTACTACGACACCACGCGACTACTCCTGTTGTACGACACCACCCGCTGGCTCAGCATGACACCCGAAGTGCCGTCGAAATACGAAGGTGCTGGTTGCTATCGCACCGTCACCGTGGCCCGATTCCGTGATAAAAATAGTGGCCACGAGTTTGCCTATCTCAATACCCACCTCGACCATGTCAGCGACGACGCACGTGCCAGAGGCGCACAGGTGATTGGCGACATAGTGGTCAACAATTTGAAAGGGATTCCCGTCGTTGTGGGTGGCGATATGAACTGCACTGCGGAATACGACGAGTATAAACCGTTCGACTTCTTCTCCCGCGCCGGCCTACAGGAGGCACGCGAGATGACCGACAGCACCAGCCATGCCATCACCTACAATGCCTATGGCAACGGCGAAGGGTCGGTTATCGACCACTTCTTTGTCAAGAACTTGAAGGTGCGGCAGTTCCGCACCCTCGACGGCGACTACGGTGTGCCTTATATCTCCGACCACTATCCGATTGAGATAACCATCAAATGGTAACGGCACTATGCTGAAGAACCTCGGACTCTTTGGCCTGTTTCTGGCCTGCATGCTTTCGGCCACCATCATCCCCTTTTCGTCGGAGACGGTGGTTGCGGCCGCCATGCTGCTGGATTACAACCACTGGGTTATTATCCTGGTGGCCGCGCTGGGCAACACCACAGGCGGCATGATAAGCTTCCTGATGGGGTGGTTCTGCAAGTGGGAATGGCTGGAGAAATACTTCAAGGTGAAGCGTGAAAAACTGGAGCGGACCCACGAGAAAATCAAGCGTTACGGCCTTTGGGCGGCACTCGTCACCTGGCTGCCGCTGGTGGGCGACCTCATCGCCATCGCCATGGGCCTTATGCGGCTTAATCCTTGGTGGACGCTCCTGCTGATGTTCATTGGAAAAGGTCTCCGCTACACGGTGAGCCTCAACCTCCTCAACCTGACCGGTTGGTTCTGATTGTCCAACCGTTCTCCCCTTCGTTTTTTTTCTCAATTTTGTCGGTTTCTAAACCGTTGATTTTAAACTGTCTGTCATGTCTAAGTCTTACTCAACGCTTACTCCTCGCTTAGTATACCTTTAGTGAAAATTTACTTTAGTAGGCAATAATATGGCGAAGGCTACGTTATGATTATGGATTAATAAAATAGGAGATATGTGCAATGGCTAAGCAATCAGGTGGTTATATGGGAGGTTTCAGCGGGAGGCTGGGGCCTGCCGTGGGATATATGTGGAACGGGGTGTGGTGCCTGCGGGTGCACCAGCCGAGGGTGACCAATCCGCGGACGGCGGCGCAGGTGGCGCACCGCGAGATGTTCAAGCAGGAGGTGCAGCTGGCGGCGAAGATGCGCTGGGCGGTGAACACGACGATGCGCGATGCGGCCCGTGCGGTGCACATGACCCCTTACAACCTGTTTGTCAAGGCAAACCAGCATGCTTTCGGCTATGCCGACGGCGAGCTGCAGGTGGATTACAGCACACTGCGGCTGAGCATCGGCGATGTGCCGCCGGTGGAGGTGGGAACGATGGAATGGACGGCCGACAATGTGCTGAATGTCAGTTTCCAGAAGGGGCGTGGAAGCAACTTCGATTTGGTGTATCTGTATGTCTATGTGCCGGAGTTGGGTAAAGGGTTCCTGTCGGCACCGGCCTATCGGCGCGACCGTCGCATAGCTGTCGCGTTGCCAGACAATTATGCCGGCTGCGAGGCACAGGTGTACCTGATGGTGCAACATGCCGACGGACGTTGGAGCGAGTCAGTGTATGCCGGTGGCATTATGCTGAACGAAAAATGTGGTGAGACTGAAGGTGAAGTTGTTGAAGGACAGACGGATGTGGCTGCTCCCAACGCCGCGGCAGGCGGCGGGATTGTCGGCGAGGACTGTCCGGCAGCGACGGTGGCCGACACCGGTCCGGGGCAGCCCGGATAGCGGCGGAGAATCTTTTTGTGGCGTGGGGCAATAAACGGCGAGTTGGGTGCGTTATAGCAAAAAAACACATCATGGAAAAGAAGAATATAGCACTTGTCATGGGTGGTTTCAGTGGCGAACACGATATCTCGATTGCCAGCGGTAACCAGGTGTATGGCCAGTTGGACCATACGAAATACAATGTGTACAAGGTGGTTGTGGAGCGCGACGGGTGGTTCTGGATGGACGGCGAGACCCGTCGGCAGATGGACCGCAACGATTTTACGCTTACCGACAATGGCCGTAAGGTGAAGTTCGACCTGGCTTTCATCATCGTGCACGGCAACCCCGGCGAAAACGGCATCCTGCAGGCTTATTTCGACATTCTTGGTGTGAAATACACTACCTGTGGCTACTACACTTCGGCGCTCACCTTCCACAAGGGCTATTGCAATCCGGTGGTGAAGAGTTTCGGATTGGTGAAGGTGGCCAACTCGGTGCTGCTCTACAAGGAACCGGATGCCGCGAAGCTGGCCGAGCTTACCGGCCAATTGCGTTACCCGCTCTTTGTGAAGCCCGCCGCCGGCGGCAGCAGTGTGGCCACCACCAAGGTGAAGACCCCCGACCAGCTACAGCCCGCTATCCGCGAGGCCCTCACCGAGGACCGTCAGGTGCTTGTCGAGGAGTGTATCAATGGCCGCGAGTTCGACTGCGGAGTGATGCACTTGCCCAAAGGGTCGACGCTCAAGGACCCCAATCCCAACTTCCACAACAAGCTGGTTTTCCCCGTCACCGAGATTATTCCCAAGGGTGGGCACGAGTTTTTCGACTACGAAGCCAAGTATCAGGGTTTCAGCAACGAGGTGACCCCCGCCGAGGTTGACGAGAGTATCAGCAAGCATATCCAGGAGGTGTCCTACCGCCTCTACGACCTGCTGGGTTGCCAGGGAATCGTGCGGTTCGACTATATCTACAATACTGATGAACAGGAGCTCTATTTCCTCGAGGTGAATACCATTCCCGGCCAGAGTGCCGAGAGCATCGTGCCTAAGCAGGCGAAAGCGATGGGTATCAGTCCCGCCGAGTTGTACGAGCTGTCGATTCAGGCCGCGTTGATGAAATAAAAATTGGTCATATCGGGAAATCTTTGTATTTTTGCATCGTTTTTCCACGATAGACGAGTATGCAGAAGAGCATATACATTATATTCTTTATAGCGGTTCTGCTGTCAGGTTGCACGCACCATGGCGGCAGCCAGCACGAGCCGCAGCCGTCAGACACCCTCTATACCGCCGAGAAGGCATGGGAGGCTTTTTACCAGGACCCGCAGCGGGCACTCGTCATTCTCGACTCGGCCGAGAGGCTGGGCGCCATGGACCGCACCGAGGCGACATTGCTGCGAGCCCACTTCTACAGCGAAGACGAGGCAACCATGGACACGGCCCGCACCTTCTGCATGCGGCTGCTGGCCGAGGGCGGCCTGAAGGCCAAACAGCAGGCCGAAGTGCTCGACATGCTTGTCTATGTGGCCCGCATGCGCGATGACGACGAGGGCATACTCAAATACGGCATGCAGTATATCAACGCCTGCCGCCAGATGGGCAACGATGCCGAGGCATTGTTCATGCAGTCGGAGATGGGAGAAGCCCTCATCCGTCTGGGCCGCACCGACGAAGGGTTCGCCAAGATGGACGACGCCATAGCGCAGCTCGACCGTGTGCGCCGCTTCGCGGAGCTCGATGCCTGCGTCCGCGCCATGAAGGGCAAGATACGCTCGCTCGACAAACAGAATCGCTATGAGGAAATCATACCCGTGGCCGAGCGTATCATCGAGAAAATGAGCGACTACGGTGAGCACCCCGCCGACTACGACGACGGCTCCAATCACATGCCTGCCGACGAGCGCCGCCCCGGATACATCGACTGGTATACCGGACAGGCCTACGCGTTTATGGCGTACGCGTACGCGATGATGGCGGATAATCAGAGTACTCTGAATACTCAGAATAATCCGAAAGCCCAGGCGCGACGCTGCTTGGCACTCTTCGAGCAGACGGCGTATAGCAACACCGTCGGCGGCAAGAAGATGATCTCCGCCACTTGGTGTCTGCTGGGCGAGTACGACAAGATGCTGGCCTTCTACGACGAGCTGGAGGCCCGGTGGGGCAGCGACACCCTGCACAATGACTACGCCATCATGCTCCGCGACCGCGCCACGGCAGCCCGCGCCAAAGGCAACTACCACGCCAGCGACGCCTATATGCAGCGCTATGCCAACCTGTTGAAGAAGTTGAACGACAGTGAGCGTCTGGCCGCAGCACAGGAGTATGCCGCCCGCTACCACGAACAGGAGCAGCAGCTGGCCCTCGAACAGGAACAGGCTGCCAAGAAACGGTTGGGTATGGTCGTGGTGTTCCTCGGAATCTTGACAATGATGGCGATAGTCTTCATCGTCATCATTGTCAGGCAGTTGCTCTCCATCCGGCAGAAGAACGCTGTGCTCACAAAGGATATCAGCGAGCGCATCAGCTATGAGGAGAAATATTTAAATTTAGTTGGCAGTTCGCAGCAGGCAGTTGACAGTGCTACGCAGGATGGCGGCAGCCAACTAAACACTGGACACTCAACACTAAACACTGAAGCGAAGCTCGACGAGCTTTCCGATAGCGAGTTGTTCGACTACATCCGCAAGATAGTCTCGGAGGAGAACCTTCACCTCGACCCGCAGTTCGGGCGCAACCAGCTGGTGGAGCGCCTGCAGCTGTCGAAGGAGCGCATCGGCGCCGCCTTCGCCCAGGGGGGCGAGTACGGCAACATCTCCAACTTCCTCAACGACGCACGCCTCTTCCACAGCACCAAGCTCCTCACCGAGCATCCCGAGATGCCCATCGCCGAGGTCGCCCTCGCCAGCGGCTTCTCCAACCGCGTCGTTTTCTCCCGCAACTTCAAGGAGCGCTTCGCCATGACACCAAGCGAATTTAGAAGTAAAAAAGGTTAGAGAAAGAAAAAACAGCGCAAGGACAATAAAGAAGAAACCGTTACGTTAATGATTACGAAAGGTAAATAATATGGAAACAGCCACTAAGACAAGCAGAACCTCCAGACCATTGGCTCACTACTGGAAGCTGGTAAAGGACATCGACAGCAGCCAGAAGCTCGAACTGGCGACAATGCTCATCAACAGTGTCAAGCCTGTCGCGACAGCACCGCTGCTCGACATGGTTGACGAGGAGGTCTTCCCCGACATGAAGAAAGAATTCTACACACCCGAGGAGACCTACGAGCTGGTGATGAAGGATGTCCGGGCCATATACGACATGCAGGATGCAGTATAAGTACATACTCACCCGCCGTGCCGCGGCCCGAATCCGCTCGTTCTATGGCAATGTGGCCCGCAAGTACCGCCACACTTATTCCTTCGAGGACATGGAACGCAATATCCGCGACGCTGTCCTCTCCATCTACCGCATCGAGGACACGCTCCTCCGTCGGGAACCCACCATCAGCCGATGGGAAGGTCTCTACATGGCCAACACCGATCGTTGGTACTACGCCTACCGCATCGACGGCGACACCATCACGGTAGTCGATGCCTGCCATGCTCAAAATATGCACGAATAGGTTTATTCAAAACACATATTGCAGTTATCATCGCCGGTACGGAAGTGCCGGCGATTTTTGTGTTTTTGGGGGGTGAAATGGGGTGGTTTGGGGGTGTTTCGGGATCTGTCGGGGCGGCAGACAAAAAGTTACATGTTTTGTATCTTGCTGTAATACAGTGCCGATAAGGGGGGGTAGGATGTAACTATTTGTCTGGCGGGGGTAATACTTTGTCTGTACGCGTGATACTTTGTCTGCGCGCTTGCGGGGGCGTATATTATTATGTAACTTTGCAGGAAGAAAATAAAGGACTCAAACAAAACTAAAAAAACAAACAAAAAGAATTTAAATCGCAATCAGAACGAAAAGAACTAAAAGAATATCTGATTGAGAAAAACAGTTCTGATGGTTCTTTTAGTTCTGATTGAGAAAAAAGAAGATAGTTCTGATTGAGAAAGAAAAACAGTTCTGATTGAGAAAAGAAAAGATAGAGACAAGAGAAAAGATTAACTGATAAAACAAACGATTATGGACTACGACGAGATTATCAAAATGAAGCGCGAAGAGATGGAAGCCGAACGTGATGAGAAGAGGCAGGTGGAAGGGCTGGTCAAGCTGCTGTGGACGGGCATCATCGTGGCGGGGGTGCTGATTGCAGTTGGGATTGTCATGCTGCTGACGGCCTGACTTTTAACGACGAAACAAATTATGAAAACGGCAACAACTTTATGAGAACGGCGAATTATACGAATTATACGAAGCTACGCAGGTCAATTACAGGCGAATTACTCGAAGCTGCCGCAGGACTTATGAAAACGGCGAATGGCTCGAATGACTCGAAAGCTGACGCCTGCAAATTAGAGTAATTAGCCAAAAATTTGAAGACTGCGTAGCTTAGAGTAATTAGAGCAATTCGCCGTTTAAAGTTGAAAGTTGAAAGTTGAAAGTTGAAAATAATGTCTAACTAAAAAATTAAATGTTATGTTGAAAAAAGCTTTTATGAGTTTTGTGGCGCTGGCGGCGCTGGCGGCGGCGGCCACGGGGCCCAGATAAAGTTGAAAGTTGAAAGTTGAGAGCGAGCTCCTTCTCCTCTCGGCTTTAGAAAGAGTTCTTTGACAGACTGATATAAAGGATATTTCGGAAAAAAGAAAGTCCGGCGGGCAATAAAACCGCCGGGCGGGCGTTATAAGTGCAAAACAACATCAAGATTATGTGTACTGTAACGCTGAACATCAATGAGGCAGAAGTCCGCGAGCTGAACCCGGAGTTAACCGACATGGCATCCATCAACCGCTGGGCGCAGCGCGTGATGGACGATTTCATCGCCAGCCGCCGACGCTCCAAAGAGCAGCTGAAGCCCTACACCATGGAGGAGCTGCATGCCCGGATTGCCCAATCGGAACGCGACTACGCCGAAGGGCGGTGGCAGGATTTCGACGAGGCGATGGATGAAATCGAGGCAGAGCTTGCCCGCGAGGAAGAACTTGAAATGGCCGAGGCTGTATGAGAGTTGTCCAGTCTGATTTTGCCAAACGTCAGATTCTCAACACAGCACGCTACATCCGTCGGGAGTTCGGCAAGAAGAGCAAGGAGTCTTTCTTGCAGAAGGTGCGTGAGACGAGGCGTCTTCTGGCAGACAACCCTTACCTCGGTCCGATAGAGCCGCTGTTGGCTGACCTGCCACAAACCTACCGGAGCGTGGTGGTCGCCAAGGTGAACAAGATTGTCTATCGCATTGTGGACGACCGCATAGAGATTGCCGACCTCTGGGATTGCCGAAGAGAACCGAACAAGCAGCGAGAGCAGACCATCGCTCGCGATGAGTTTGCCGAGTCGTGAGGGAGGTCGACCGAAGGTCAGCCGAAGGCGTTGGCTGAAGAGGTGAAATAATAGGAATAAGTCAATAAAACTACAAATAGATATGTGCACCGTAACGCTGAACATCAATGAAGCAGAGGTCCGCGAGCTGAATCCCTCGCTGACCGACATGGCATCCATCAACCGCTGGGCGCAGCGCGTGATGGACGATTTCATCGCCAGCCGCCGACGCTCCAAAGAGCAGCTGAAGCCCTACACCATGGAGGAGATTAATGCCCGCATCGACCAGGCAGAGCGAGAGTCTGCAGCAGGAATGGGTAGGGATTTCGACGACTTCATGCGCGAACTCGAAGAGGAGTTTGCCGAAGAAGACCGTAGGGAACTGGCAATGCTGGAAGCCGTATGAGGGTTGAAACATTGCCATCTGCGGAAAAGGAAATCCGCAAAACAGCCCGGCACATCCAGCAGGAGTTTGACAGGAAAAGCAGGGACAAGTTCATTCAGAGAGTGAATGAGACAAAAAAACTGCTTGCCACCAACCCCTATCTGGGGCCAGTCGAACCTCTGTTGAAAGAAAGGACAAGAACGTATCGGAGTGTGGTCGTTGGTAAACTAAACAAAATGATATATCATATCATTGATGACCACATTGAAGTTGTCGCCTTCTGGGACTGCAGACGCGAGCCTGATACACTTTCAAGCCAGGTGAAATAAGCACCGGCAATTACACTTTACTTCTACTTTTTCCGAAATATCTGCCGCACACCCTGATTGGGGTGGCGGCTTTCTGTTTTGTCTCACAATGATAAACGAACACGAATTACCATGTGGTATGCCTGCGAACACCTCTAAATAAAATACAATGAAGTGAGCAATTGACCACGAATAATTTATGGAAAATTACATGGCAATTCATGTGAACAAGATAAACGAACACGAATGACACGAATGGCACGAATCAATTCGTGTGGATTGGTGAGATTCGTGTTCAAAGAGAAGGAAAGAGTGGAAATTGAAAACAAAGGACAGACAAACATAATGTATAATAAAATAACAAACATCATGAAAAAGTTTTAATCAGTTTTGTGGCCGTGCTGGCGATAGCGGCGGCGGCCACGGGGGACGTTGAGAGGTGAAAGGTGAGAGTGATAACCAAAGAGTTCTTTGACACGACTGAGACAAGACAGATTTTTTCCCGAGGGGGAAACAAGAGCGCGCGGGGAAGAAAAAACTCGGGTGCGGGGCAATAATCGGCGCCGGGCTGCGTTAATATGGCAAAATCATTCCACAATGAGAACAGCCACACACGACGCAGAAACCCTGCCCGTCAGCCACTACTGGGGGCTGATTAAGGGCATCGACCGCAGACAGAAAATCGAACTGGCCACCATGATTATGGAAAGCCTCCGCGACGAGGAGGCCGCCACGCACAAGGCACGCATCTGGGACCCGGAGACCGGCGAAGCACTCAACGACGAAACCACCCAGGTCATCGAACGGGTGCGCAAAGGCGAGGAACCCACCTTCCGGTTCGACACGATGGAAGACTTCAAGTCATGGTGCGAAGCAGTCTGAGCCTATGGAAAGCTACACGATTGAACTCACCGGCACATTCCGCAAGGACCTGAAAGTGGCCAAGAAGAGAGGTCTCGACATGAACGAGCTCTACGCCGTGGTCGAGATGCTGCGCACCGACAAGCCTTTGCCGGTCCGCTTCCACAACCACAAGCTGACAAGCGA
The DNA here is from genome assembly GCA_017448185.1 of Bacteroidales bacterium. Lineage (GTDB taxonomy): Bacteria > Bacteroidota > Bacteroidia > Bacteroidales > P3 > Colimorpha. The sequence continues at coordinate 334 of JAFSLX010000009.1, read as the reverse complement.
CTACAAAGACTACTGGGGAGTTCTATAAATTAATCCATTAAATTTCATTTGGTTATATCAATAATTCTTCGTAAATTTGCGGAGTTAACAAAGAAATATGGCTCACATGAAATACCGTAAGAATCAAGATGTTGGGTTATTTGACAAAGAGAACACCCTTCAAGAATTGCTTGAAAACGGCAATCCGTTGCCCAAGTTGAAGGAAATCATAGACTTTGAGCAGTTCCGAAACATCCTGGAACCTGTATTTGAGAACACGGGGAAGAAGAGCAACGCGGGCCGCAAGCCAATCGATCCTGTGTTTATGTTCCGAGTGTTGTTTCTGCAGAGGCTT
>JAFSLX010000008.1 GCA_017448185.1 Bacteroidales bacterium | reverse complement strand
TGTTCAGTCAAACACTGAACAACGACTGAACAACAACTGAACAACGACAGGAGAAAGAAGTTTCAGGATCATTTTTTTACGATGACAGCCTGCAGTGGCTTTCAAAATCAATAGGGATCGACGTCGAAATGTATCGTGATGCCCGAGCGGCCATCCTGCTTCAACAGGTCGTCGGCGATGCGGAGGGTCAGCTTCTTGGCATCGGCAATGGCTTCGCTTTTCTCAAAACGGAGGGTGATTGTTTTGAGGTAGAGGGCCCGGATGCGACTGACCAACGGGTATTCGGGCCCCATGACACGGCTGCCGAAAGCACCGCGCAATTGCACAGCCATCCAGTCGGCGGCAGTGTTAAGCAGTTCAGGGTCACGGTGTTTGAGGGTGATCTCTATCAGGCGGTAGTAGGGTGGATAGCGGAAGACTCGCCGCTCGTTGATTTGCTCGCTGTAGAGGCTCTCATAGTCGGCATGCATTACGTCGTTAATCACCTGATGGTACGGGTTGTAGGTCTGAATAAAGACACGTCCGCCAGCACCATGCCGGCCTGCGCGACCGCTCACCTGTGTCATTTGCTGGAAGGCACGCTCGAACGAACGGAAATTGGGGAAGTTGATGAGATTGTCGGCATTGATTATTCCGACGATGCTTACATTCTTGAAATCAAGTCCCTTGGTCACCATCTGGGTGCCGACAAGGATGTCGATGCGCTGTGCCTGGAAATCGTTGAGTAATTCGAGGTATTGGTTTTTCTGCAGCGTGCTGTCGAGGTCCATGCGTGCCACACGAGCCTCGGGGAAAAGGATTTGCAGGTCTTCTTCGATGCGCTCGGTGCCAACGCCGGTCATGCGCAGGTGTGTCGAGTGGCAGGCCGGGCACTCGGCCGGCACAGGAATGGAATAGCCGCAGTAGTGGCATCGCAACGAATTGGAAGCCTTGTGGTAGACGAGCGACACGTCGCAGTGGATGCACTGCGGAATGTGGTGGCAGTCGTCGCATTCGAGCCGCAAGGCAAAACCTCGACGGTTCTGGAAGAGAATCGCTTGGCGACCATGGTCGAGGGCATCGCTCACGGCATCGAGCAACTGGGTGGAGAAGTGGCCTTTCATCTGGTGGTTTTTCTGGGCCTCTTTTATGTCGACAATGGTTACCTCTGGTAGACTGAATCCACCGTAACGCTGAGTGATTGTGGTTAATCCATACTTGCCCGAAAGAGCGTTAAAATAGCTTTCGACGCTGGGCGTGGCCGAACCGAGAACGGTGTGGGCATGCCACATCTGGGCAAGGTAGATGGCTGCGTCGCGCGCCTGATAACGCGGTGCAGGGTCGTATTGCTTGTACGAGTTGTCGTGTTCCTCGTCGACGATGACCAGTCCGAGGTCGGTAAAGGGGAGGAAAAGGGCACTGCGGGCACCGAGCAGCACTTGATAGCGGCCTTCGCCATGGGTTTGGGTACGACGCCAAACCTCGACACGCTGACTTGCACTGAAGCGCGAATGATACACCCCTACAAGGTCGCCGAAGTAGCGGCGCAGGCGATTGATGAGGTGTGCTGTGAGGGCTATCTCAGGAAGGAGAAACAAGGCCTGTTTGCCTTGACGTATTACATTGTCAATAAGTTTAATATATACCTCTGTTTTACCTGATGCTGTAACACCGTGCAGAAGGTCGACATCGGCGGTTTCGGCGTGCGAACATAGATAGTCGTAAGCCGTTTGTTGCTGTTCGTTGAGACGGATGTCCGACGGCTTGAGCAGTTCGCTTTCGTCATAGCGTTCGAGTCGGCTTTCCTCGCGCTCCTCGGTCAGCAGAATGCCATTTTTTATTAATGTCTGCAATGCCGATCCTTGAGGCAGCATTCGCTTGGCCACAGGCTCGTGGCCAAAGTGGGAGAGCTGCATGAACTGCATGAGTAACTCGATCTGCTTGAGGCGCTTGTGTTTCTCGAGCGAATCGAAGAGTTGCTTCGCTTCGACCTCTTCTTGGTAGCGTTTGGCCAACCGCACATAAGTTGATTTTCGTGGCACGAAGCGTTCGCGCAGTTCTTCGTCGAGCACTACGATTTCACGCTCGATCATTCCCCTGACAAGGGGCATAATCTTCTGTATGCCAAGCGCCCGACTGAGGTCGGCCAACTTCATTACCGGATGGTCGGTCAACAAATTAACCACCATCAATTCATATTTGGTCAGCTTCGAAAGGTCGCCGTCGAAATCGGGATGGATGGTCACAGCCGACTCGCTGGCCAGCTTCAGCCCAGCAGGCAAAGCGACTGCCATCACGTCGCCAGGATAGCACATATAATAGCGCGCCATCCATTCCCAAAACTGCATCTGACGCTCGTTGACAATGGGTTCAAGGTCAAACACACCCATGATGTATTTGCAACGCCACGGAGGAGCGTCGGTATGAACGCGACGCACAAGGGCCGAATAGATGCGTTTTTGGCCAAACTGCACTACAACACGCCCCCCGATGTGCACTTGGCCATTGTATTCACGCGGAATCCTATAAGTGTAGGTTTCAGGTAAATGCAAAGGCAGCAATACATCGGCATAGTATGTCAAGACATCCTCCATTTCTGCGTGCAAAATTACGAAAAAAATACGGATGGGTACAATAATAAATAATATAATACGTTTTAAAGCTGTAAAATGAAGAAAAGAATAGCCATAATATATATGCTGACAGCAATGCTAACCTTCGGGGCCATAGGTCAGAGCAAGGTTCGCATGCAGGATTTCGAGCGGCAGTTGGCGCAGTTGCTCGAGCGTGTATCGGAAGCGCCCACCGACAACGAGCGTTACCTTGCGTCGGAAGAGGCCGTGCAACTGCTGTCGCAGGCTTTGGACGAGCCCGAGTCGGAGCGCTGGACCTGGCATCTGCCGACGGTGGCATCGGTGATGTCATCGCCCGACGGCAAACTGCGTGTGTTTACGTGGCCTGTAGTGCGCGACAATGGTGAATATGAGTGCTTTGGCATTATCCAATTCTATAATGACCGCGATGAAGAATACCAATACCAGGTGCTAAACGACAAGTCGGAAGAGATTATGAACCGCGAGGAATCGGTGCTGACGGCTGGCAATTGGTTTGGCGCTGTGTATCAAGATATCATACAGACCACTTTCAACGGACGCACCCTCTACACGCTGTTGGGATGGAACGGTGTCGACAACTTGACAGAACGCAAGATTATCGAGCCTGTGACAATGCGAGGAGGCAAGCCGCAGTTCGGAGCACCGGTATTTCGTCGCGAACGCAACCAGCGTCGTATCGTGCTGGAATACAACAACCATGCAATGGTAGGGTTGAGCTATGAAGAACAGTTTGTGCGCGAGGTGATACGCGAACGTGTGAAGGTGAAAGGCTCCAGCCGCTACCGCACCGTTGAAACATACAAAGACCATAAAGAGAAAATGATTATATTCGACGAGGTGGAACCGCAGATACCCGGCATGGAGGGACTGTTCCAATACTATGTTCCTTCGGGACTTGAACTGGCTTACTCGTTCGTCGACGGCAAGTGGGAACTGCGCAACGGCGCGGAAGGCCGACTGTCCGACAAGAAGCTCAATAAAGCCTTTGAACCATTAGAGAAGACCAAACCTGCCTACGGCCGATAGAAATACACTACCCAACATGAATCTACACGATATCAGCACTCCACAACAACTGCGCAATCTTGCTCCCGACCAACTGCAAGAGGTGGCCGATATGCTGCGAAAATACATTATCGAAACCCTCTCTACGCATCCAGGGCATTTGGCTTCGAGCCTCGGTACAGTGGAATTGACCGTAGCCATACATTACATTTTTAACACTCCCGACGATAAACTGATATGGGATGTCGGCCATCAAGCTTACGCCCATAAAATATTGACCGGCAGGGGAGAGTCCTTCTCTACCATCCGCACCTACGGTGGTTTGAGTGGCTTTCCGAAACGTGAGGAAAGTGAATACGACGCTTTCGGCACCGGCCACAGTTCCACGTCGATTTCGGCTGCTCTCGGTATGGCTACTGCATCGGAATTGCAAGGCAACACCCAACGCTGCCACATCGCTGTGATCGGCGACGGCGCTCTGACCGGAGGCGAGGCTTTTGAGGCTTTGAACAACGCTGGTGTGTCGAAATCAAACATCCTTGTGATTCTCAATGACAACGGCATATCCATAGATAAGGCCGTCGGTGGACTGGATGGCTACCTGATGCGCATCACCGCTTCGCCGCAGTATAATAAGTTGAAAGAACAGGTTTGGAAACGCCTTGATGGAACCCAAGGCGGTCGAAGACATATCCGTTCGCTCAATTTTTTTCAACGTATGACCAGCACCGCCAAAACAGCCCTGCTGGGAGGTAGCAATCTGTTCGAATCTTTGGGATTGAGATATTTTGGCCCAATTGACGGACATGATATGAAGCAGCTGATCGATACGTTGCAACGCCTGAAAGAGATGAAAGGGCCGAAGCTACTGCACATTGTCACCACCAAGGGCAAAGGACTGAAACAGGCCGAACAGAACCCCGTAATCTATCATGCTCCGGGCAAATACAACGCTGAAACTGGTCAACAGATTGTCAGCCAATCTAAAGGTCAGCCACTGAAATATCAAGATGTTTTCGGTCATACCATCATCGAACTTGCCGAACAGAACCCTGCCATTGTCGGCATCACGCCGGCCATGCCGACAGGATGTTCGCTCAATCTGATGATGGAACGTATGCCCGAACGCACGTTCGACGTAGGCATCGCCGAGCAGCATGCCGTCACATTTGCCGCCGGTATGGCTGCTCAAGGCATGGTCCCATTCTGCAACATTTATTCCTCGTTTGCACAACGGGCTTACGACCAGTTGATTCACGACGTGGCGCTTCAGAAACTTAACGTGGTGATGTGCCTCGATCGTGCCGGTCTGGTGGGCGACGACGGCCCAACGCACCATGGGGTGTTCGACCTTGCCGCATTGCGTCCAATTCCCAATTTAACCATCTGTGCTCCAATCGACGAACACGACTTGCGCAATATGATGTACACCGCCCAGTTGCCCGACAAAGGACCGTTCGTTATCCGCTATCCACGTGGCTTGAGCGTACATCCTGACTGGCATTCAGAAATGGAGGAGTTGGAGATAGGGAAGGGGCATTGCTTGCGCGAAGGCACTGATATAGCCTTGCTTAGCATTGGTCATCCGGGCAACGACGCACTTTCTGCCGCTGAAAAACTTCAACAACAGGGTGTTTCTGCTGCCGTTTACGATTTCCGTTTCCTCAAGCCACTTGACATTGATATGCTCGACAATATTGCAGCAGGCAATTTTAAACGAATTGTTACAATCGAGGACGGTTTAAAGATAGGTGGTTTCGGTAGCGCTGTTGAGGAATATCTTTCTGTCAAGCATCCGGAGCAAATTTCAAAACTGCGAATCCTCGGCATTCCCGACAAATTCATCACGCATGGTCCAGTATCTCAACTGAAGCTCGATTGTTCTATAGATATAGATTCAATTGTCCGCGCCTCAATTGAATAATACCTTAAAAAAAAATTGGTATACCACCCAAAGGAAGTATACCAATATTCTATTTTACATAACCGCGGTATTCGGTATAATGTAATACTTACAAATATGTCACTTTGGAGATCACGCTAACTCCACGAGGATTGCGTATTTGGAACCAGAACGTATCATCGGTCGATTTACGGAAAACTGAGACATTCTCGCCAGGACGTGACTCAAGCTGGAAATTCAGTTCCAGACTAAATGGACGGTCCATGTCGAAATCCTGACCATCGAGACAATCAAAAATCCATTTGATATATTCCGAGTTATTGACATGATTCGTGTGGTCGAGCATCGAATATTTCACCTGAAGTTCAAGCGCCAAGTCAGATTCATCCATTGTCGGCGGTACAAGTTTTGCCAACGCTGTACGGTCGGTGGCTTGTTCGGTATGCGTCTCGTAGTTGGCAATCACATCGTTTAACCGCACGACACGGCGCGACGCATAGTCGATCAGCGCCCAATACGACGTGCCAGTCATCACCACCTCGCCCTTGGGCGAAGTCACCTTATAGTCGCGAAATGCCAGCAATCCGTCATTGCCACGCGACCATGTATTTAACATAATCTTTTCGAATGCTGCCGGACGACGAAATATAATATAGTACGCGCGCGTAAGTACCCACGCCCGGTTGCGTTCCACCAGTGTTTGGAATCCGATACCTGTGGCGTTACCATGGTACTCTGTCACTTCCTGACATAGGCGTACCGCAGCCCAAGGATGCAGGCGGTCGAAACGGTCGCACAAATACGACGGGGTTTCGGAGGTCATCTGATATACCATAAATACATTTTTTTACATTCTTTCAGGTACCTCGATGCCGAGAATATCCATTGTGTTTTTCAATGCGGTTGCCACAAAAGCGCAGAGGGTCACGCGGAAACGGCGCAGGTTCAGGTTTTCCTCGCGCAGAATCGGTGTGTCCTGATAGAAACTGTTAAACGCTTTGGCCAATTCGTAGGCGTAGTTGGCCACCATGGCCGGGCTGTAGGCTGCTGCTGCCGACTTGACGGTTGCAGGCAGGGCAAAGAGGGTTTTCACAACTCCCCTCTCCTTTTCGCCAAGCTGCAAACCTTCATCCTGCAGTTCGAAGCCGGTTTTCAGGCCACCCTCTTCCGCTTTGCGCACAATGCTGCGAATACGTGCGTGGGTGTACTGGATGAAGGGACCCGTGTTGCCGTTGAAGTCGATACTTTCGGCGGGATTGAAAAGCATGTTTTTTGTTGGGTCGACTTTGAGGATGAAGTATTTCAAAGCGCCGAGGGCAAGGATGTGATACAGATGTTTCTGCTCCTCGGGGCTGAGGGCGTCGTTTTTACCATGTTCGCGGCTCATTTCCTCGGCTGTGCGCTCCATCTCGTCAATCAAATCGTCGGCGTCCACCACGGTACCCTCGCGGCTTTTCATTTTGCCGTTGGGCAGTTCCACCATACCGTAGCTGAGGTGAAAGACTTTGTCGGCCCAATCGAAGCCCAGTTTGCCGAGTACCAGTTTCAGGACTTTGAAGTGGTAGTCCTGTTCGTTGCCGACAACATAAATCAAACGATCGGCGCCGAATTCGTTGTGGCGGAGGAGGGCGGTGCCGAGGTCCTGCGTCATGTAGACGCTAGTGCCGTCGCGACGGAGGAGCAGTTTCTGGTCGAGGCCGTCGGCGGTCAGGTCGCACCAGACGGAGCCGTCCTCTTTGCGGAAGAGGACGCCCATGTCCAGTCCCTTCTGCACCAGTTCTTTGCCGAGCAGGTAGGTCTGGGATTCGTAGTACACCTTGTCGAAGGCGACGCCGAGGCGGCGGTAGGTTTGGTCGAAACCGGCATATACCCAACTGTTCATTTTTTCCCACAGGGCGCGCACTTCTTTGTCGCCGTCCTCCCAGCGTTTGAGCATCTGCTGAGCTTCCACCATGAGCGGAGCTTCTTTTTTGGCCTGCTCTTCTTCGACACCACGTTCGACGAGCTGCTTGACTTCCTGTTTGTAATGTTTGTCGAATTCGACGTAGTATTTGCCGACGAGGTGGTCGCCTTTGACATGGGACGATTCGGGGGTTTCGCCGTTGCCGAAACGGAGCCATGCGAGCATGCTTTTGCAGATGTGAATGCCGCGGTCGTTCACAAGGTTCACTTTTTTGACGTTGGCACCGGCGGCTTCGATCAGACGGCTGACGGACCATCCGAGGAGGTTGTTTCGGATGTGGCCCAAGTGCAGGGGTTTGTTGGTGTTGGGGCTGCTGAATTCGACGACGACGGGGGGTGCGTCCACAGGTGCTTCGGCGAGGCCGAAGCGGGCATCCGCTGCCTTTTCGGCCACGAACTGGAGCCAGTAGGTGTCGGCGACCTGAAAGTTGAGGAAGCCTTTGACGACGTTGAAGTTTTTGATTACGTCGAGGTGCTGGATGACGTGGGTGCCGATTTCGTTGGCGAGGGTTTCGGGGTTTTTGCGGGCCTGTTTGACGAAGGGGAAAACGACGAGGGTGTAGTCGCCGGAGAAATCGCGGCGGGTTTCCTGGAGTGGGATGCTGCCGGGGAGGAGGTTGATGGAATAGAGGTGGTTTAAGGCCTGAGAGATGGCGATTGAAAGTGATTCGGTTATACTCATATTACGTTAATTTTATCAGGGTGGAACGGGGTGCAAAGATACGAAAAATTTCGGAATAAGTGCTGGGGGGGGGAAGTTTTTTTTGGTTTGTTTGGCCTTTTCGTTGCATTTTGCGACCGTCGACCGTCCCCGAAGTGGCGGAAGGCAGACACCCGTTCCGTTGTTCTGCCGTTGTTCAGTTGTTGTTCAGTTGTTGTTCAGTCAAACACTGAACAACAACTGAACAACGGCAGAACAACAACCGAGCATCGGGACGACCGGAACGGCAATGCTCGGCCATTGAAAGAAAAGGCCTGATGGCGTAATCGGATTTCCCCGTAGGGGATATCTTTCAATAGCAAACGGCAAGCAATCGTACCGCTACAAAACCTCCCAAATGGGTTTTTCGGATGCCGTTTTGGACGGTTGGGAGTTTTTTTTGGACGCTGCGGAGCGATGTTTGGATGGTTGAGCTTTGGATTGGATAATTTTGCAATTCTTATTGAAGTATATATATTATATGAAAGCGATTAGATATCAATGGATTAAGTTTGTGTCAGGGGTGCTTGTGACGTCGGCAATGGTGATGGGGATGAGTGCGAAGGCCCAGGAGGTGCGAGTGATGAGTTTGGAGGATTGCCGACGGATGGCTCTCGAGGCGAACAAGGGTTTGAAACAGGCCGACGAGCGCGTGGCCGAGACTGCAGAGTTGGAGAAGGTCATGCTGTGGCAGATGCTGCCGAAGGTGAGCGCGAACGGAGGTTATATGTGGATGCAGCGCAATCCGTCGCTGCTGAGCGAGGAGCAGAAGGCTGAAATCAACAGCGTCGGTACGACGGTGCAGGGTGACATCAACCAGGCGATTATCGACGAGCTTGGCAATCTTGGGGTGACCGATCCCAATGTCTCTACCGCTATCAACAACATATTGCAGAACACGCATTTGGAGAACTCGCTGAACGGTATGGGTCAGCACATTACCGAAGCATTGGACCTGAAGATGCAGAATGTGACTGTGGGCACGGTGACGGTGTCGCAGCCGCTGTATATGGGCGGCAAGTTGCTGTCGATGTACCGCACGGCGGCATTGACCAAGGAACTGGCGGGCGTGGAGCGTGACGAGAAACGCGACGCGACGCTGGTGGCGGTGGAGGATGCCTACTGGACGGTGGTGAGCGTGAAGCACAAAAAGGAACTGGCCGAGCAGTATGCCGAGCTGTTGCGCACGCTGACGGCCAATGTAGAGGAAATGGTGGTGGCCGAGGTGGCCACGCAGGGCGACCTGGCGATGGTGCGTGTGAAACTGAACGAGGCAGAGATGAGTCTGACCAAGGCTACCAATGGCCTGGCATTGGCCAAGATGCTGTTGGCACAGCGCTGCGGTATGCCGTTAGACACAGATTTTGATGTCGAAGAGGCGAAAGGTCTGAATATAGAAGAATCGGCCAACCTGCACGAGCAAACGATTGATATGGAAGGCGTATGGAGCCGCCGCAGAGAGATGCGCAAGCTGCGTATAGGCGACAGCATTGCCCGCGAGGGTGTGAGGATGGCCGCATCGACGCTGAAGCCGAACATCATGGTGACGGGCGGACTGCTGGTGTCGAACCCGAATATCTTCGACGGTTTTAAAAACGAGTTTGCAGGCACGCTGACGGCAGGTGTGGTGGTGAATGTGCCTATCATGCATCCGGGTGGCATCCACTCGGTAAAAGCGGCCAAGCATAAACGTAAAGAGATTGAGTACCAGACCGCCGAGGCGAAAGAGATGATAGAACTGCAGGTGAACAAGGTACGCTACGAGCTTGAACTGGCCTACAAGAAACTGGTGCAGTCGAAAAGCAATATGAAACACGCCGAGGAGAATCTGCGGCTGGCCGACGAGAGTTTCAAAGCCGGCATGTGCAGCAGTAGTGACCTGATGGCGGCACAGACGGCATGGATGAAAGCCCAAGGTGAGGTTATCGATGCCGAGATTGAGATTGAGATGGGTCAAGTGTATCTGAAAAGAGCAATGGGAGAATGAATGTGAATGATGAAAAAACATTAGATAATAAAATTAAAAGATGATGAAAGAGAATAATAAGTCGTTGGTGGCAGGATTGTCCGCAATTATCGGTGCGGTGGTCATCGTGGCGCTGGTGGGACTGTTTGCCATTCGTCCCCAGCCGGAATTGATTACAGGCGAAGCCGATGCATCGGAATACAGGGTAAGCAACATGGTGCCTGGCCATGTGGATACAATCTATGTGCACGAGGGCGACCGTGTGCATGCCGGCGATACGCTGGCGCATATCGGCAGCCGCCAAGTCGATGCCAAGATGATGCAGGCCACCGCCGCACGCAGTGCAGCCACAGCTCAGAGCCAGAAAGCAAAACACGGAGCCCGCGACCAGCAGGTGGAGATGGCACGTCAGGTGTGGCAGAAAGCACAGGCTGCCGAAGAGGTGTACAGGAAAAGCTACGAGCGCGTGAAAGGACTGAAGGAGAAGGGCGTTGTGGCTCAGCAGAAACTCGACGAGGTCGAAGCCCAATACAAAGTGGCGCAGGCCGACTGTGCAGCTGCCGAGCAGCAGTACCTGATGGCCAAAGAAGGTGCACAGAAAGAGGACATTGCAGCCGCTGCAGCTTTGGTCGACCGTGCCGGAGGCGCTGTGGCCGAGGTGCAGAGCTATCTCGACGACAGCTATTTGATTGCCCCGTGCGACGGTGTGGTATTGGAGTTGTTTGCCAAGGTGGGCGACCTGATTGGTACCGGTTCGCCGGTGGTGTCAATTCTCGACATGAGTGACAGCTGGTTTTTCTTCAGTGTGCGCGAAGACATGCTGAAAGGCATCGAAAACGGCGACAGTGTAAAGGTGCGCATACCGGCACTGGGCGAACAGCGTTATAGCTGCAAGGTGAGCAAAGTGCAGGCTATGGCCAGCTATGCCACTTGGCGTGCCACAAAGACCAATGGTCAGTACGACGTGAAGAGCTTTGATGTGAAGGTGGTTCCGACCGAACCTATCGAAGGACTGCGCGCCGGCATGACGGCAATACTTGAAATGGAAGACTAAAAGTCATAAGGTGAGACGGGTATTTAATAGAGAGTTACGACGGTTGGTCAACAAGCCCCGTTACTTGATACTGCTCACATTGGGTATCGTGCTGACGTTTGTGGTGTTTGCGACGATGACCAAAGAGGGGCAGCCCCTGAAACTGCCTGTGGCTGTGGTTGACATGGACCATAGCTACCTCTCGCGCCGACTATGCCACGAGTTGAATGCCACCCAAGGAGTAAGTGTGAAAGCGGTATACGACAGCCACACCGAAGCCCGCAAAGCTATGCAGCGTGGCGATGTATTTGCCTACTACGAGATCGAGAAAGGGACTTACAACCGCCTGTTACAGTTCCAGTCGCCCAAACTGGTGCTCTATGTCAACTCGGCCTACATGCTTGCCGGCACATTGAGTTACAAACAGATGGCCACTATGGGAATGCTGGCTGCCGGTGCAGTGCAACGCGAAGTGTACCGCAAGAAAGGCTTCCGCGACGAGGATATCATGGGCATGATTCAGCCGGTAGAATTCGACACACGAAATATTGGCAACCCATGGATAAACTATGGCAACTACCTGATGACAACGCTCATACCGGCTGTGATAGCCTTTGTGGCAATGATGCATACCTCCTACGCCATCGTGCGCGAACGGCAAGAACGCAGTGTGAAAACGTGGCTGAAAAAAGCACGTGGCAATACGCTCATCGCATTGTTGGGCAAGATATTACCCTACACCATACATTACAGCCTGCTGCTTTTGGTTGCCAACCTGATTATGTTCGGCCCGATGCACTACCCGATGGTTGGAAGTTGGCCGTTGATGATGCTGAACAGTATTCTGGTGGTTTTCGCCGCGCAGTGCACCTCATGCTTCATCGCAGGTTGCATTCCCGAGGCACCGCTGACCATGGGTGTCAGTGCGCTGTACAGTGCCATGAGCTTCTCGCTGAGCGGCTTCTCGTTCCCCGTCGAGAGCATGCCGACCTTTTTCAGCTCGTTCAGCTGGCTGTATCCCATCAGACACTACTTTCTCAACTACAGTGACATTGCCATCTATGGCAACGGCATAGAACACTGCTGGCCACACTACTGTGCACTGATTGCATTTGGTCTGCTGTTGTTAGCCGGTGCGGTGATGCTACGCTGGCAACTGCGCCGTGAGGCACGCTTCGAAGGGAAGGAGGCCTTATGCTGAACCACCTGTCCGACATCTGGCTGGTGCTCAGCACCGAGGTGAGGCGCGTCTTCAGCGACAAGATGGTGCTACTCATCTTCTTCATCGCTCCCCTACTCTACCCATTGATTTTCTGCTATATGTATAGTAACAAGAATGTAGAGAACATGCCGGTGGCGGTAGTCGACGAGTCGCGTTGCGAAGAGAGCAAACATTTTGTCCACAAGCTGGATGCCACCCACGAGATAACAGTCGCCTACCGGCCCTCCACCCTTGCCGAAGCCCGACAACTGCTGCGCGACCACAATGTGCGTGGCATCATCTACCTCCCTCGCGACTTTGCCTCGCGACTGGCCGACCGCCGCACAGCCCGTGTAGTGGTATTTGCCGACATGAGCTCGTTCTACTATTACAAAGCCATCCTAACAGGCGGAAACGCTGTCCTCATCGACGAGATGCACTCCATCGAACTGCAGCGTTTCGAAGCCTCTGGACTCACCCGCACCGAGGCCGATATACAGGTGCAACCCATCGAAATGCAGACCGTCACTGCCTTCAACCCCACCGGTGGCTATGGTAGTTTCTTCCTTCCTGCTTTGCTCCTGCTCGTCATCCATCAGACCCTCTTCCTCGGCATCTGCATCCTCTGCGGCGATGCCAACGAAAACAGTCTCACATTGAAGATGATACCCCCGCGTCTGCGTCAGGGGCGCAGCGTCTTTCGCGTCATCTTTGGACGTTCGCTTTGCTACATCCTAATCTATCTACCCCTTTGCCTGCTCGACCTCTGGCTCATGCCGCGCATCTTCCACCTGCCCCAACTCGGCAACCTGCGCACCCTCTTGGGCTTCCTGCTGCCATTCCTGCTCGCCGTCATCTTCTTCGGTCTCACCGTGGGCAACTTCTTTGTTCGACAGAAAATCTCGCCCATGCTCTGCTTCGTATTCTTCAGCCTCGTCCTCTTTTTCCTTACCGGCATGGTGTGGCCGCAGAGCAACATGCCACCCGTTTGGTTCGCCCTTTCGCACATCTTTCCCTCAACCCCCGGGGTGCAGGGCTTCGTCAAGATAACTTCCATGGGGGCCACCCTCGCCGAAGTACGCAGCGAATACCTCCTGCTCTGGATTCAGGCCGGCATCTACTTTGTGGCCGCAAGCATGTCGCTGAGTTTCATAAAAAAATTCAGGCGCTCGTGATATGTCGAAAAAAATTTGTACATTTGCAAAATGAAAAAACTCCATCTTTTGCAACCTTACCAGACCGAGCGGGCCGTCCTCTTGGCCGTCGCTTCTGCAGTCATCCTCTCCGCCGTGATGGCCGTAGGTGCGGTTGATCCCGCCTCCCATCAGCTCCATCCCGACTTCCATCCGCTTTACGTCGCCGCTGCCAACCTGCTGTTATTCATAGCCCTCTATGCCTACAACTTCTTCATCCTCAAATGCCGTCTCAAAGGCGGCAGACTCATCCTCCTTGGCCTCGCCGGTTCACTCCTCATCAGCACCCTCTTCGCCTCCTTGCAGTGGTGGCTCGAAACCTTGCTCTACGACATCAGCTTCAACTCCTTCATCCTCACCCTCATCATCGACAACACCGCCGCCCTCATCGCCTTTCTCATCTCCCTGCTCCTCAACAACGTCACCAACATCCAGCATGCCCTTGTCGAAAACGAACACCTACAGACCGAAAACATGCGCATCCGTTACGAAACTCTTGTCCAGCAGGTGTCGCCCCACTTCCTCTTCAACAGCCTCAACACCCTCGACGGTCTCATCGGCATCGACGACCCCAACGCTCACCGATACCTTCGCAGCCTCGCCGACACCTTCCGCTACATCCTCCAGCAACACGACACCGTCACCCTCTCCGAAGAACTTCTCTTCACCCACAACTACATCAGCATGATGCAGATGCGCTACGGCGATGGCGCACTTCGCATCGACCAGCACATCGACCCTTCGCTCACCGACTGCCACCTCCCTCCCTTCAGCCTGCAACTCGTCGTCGAAAACGCCGTCAAACACAACGTCGCCACCAACCGTCACCCTCTCACCGTCTCCATCTCCACCCTCCGCACTCCCAACGCCACCCTCATCATCGTCTCCAACCCCAAACAGCCCAAAGCCGACACCTCCCACCCCGGCGGCATCGGCCTCGCCAACCTCAGCGGTCGCTACAACATGCTCTTCCACACCGACATCACCATCATCGATTCCGACACCTCCTTCACCGTCCAACTCCCCCTCATAAACCCTAAACAATGAAACACATCGTAATCATCGAAGACGAAGCCATCGCCGCCAACCACCTCCAGCGCCTCATAGCCCAGGTACTGCCCGATGCCCACGTCGACGCCATCCTCCAAAGCATCGACGAAAGCGTTGAATACTTCTCCCTCTCCCCCGTCGTCGACCTCTGCTTTCTCGACATCCACCTCGCCGACGGCCCCGCTTTCCGCATCTTCGACCAAGTCCATATCCCCTGCCCCGTCATCTTCACCACCGCCTACGACCAATACGCCCTCCAAGCCTTCAAAGTCAACGCCATCGACTACCTCCTCAAACCCATCGACAAGCAAGACCTGCAACGCGCCATTGACAAACTACAGCAACTACAATCCTCCTCCCCTCAACTCCCCGCACTCTCCACCCTCCTTTCCGCACTCCAGTCATCAACCCCCCAACTCCCAACCCCCTACAAACACACCTTCCTCATACCCGTCGCCGACCGCCTCATCCCCATCAAAATCGACCAGATAGCCTGCATCCGTCTCGACAACGGCCTCACCCACATCATCTCCGACACCCCCGACACCCCTCCCATCGTCATCGACACACCGCTCGACTCACTCGCCCTCCAGCTCGACCCCGACCTCTTCTTCCGCGCCAACCGACAGCACATCGTAGCCCACCGAGCCATCCGCGAAATCGCACTCTGGCCCATCGGCAAACTCGCTCTCACCCTCTCCGTCCCCACCCCCGAGCGCATCATCGTCAGCAAAGCCCGCGTACCGCAATTCAAACAGTGGTACACCAAATAAAAACCATAAAATCAAAAAACATGATCAACATCGTAATCTTCGGCGCTCCTGGTGCCGGCAAAGGAACACAGGCCAAACTGTTGGCCGAAAAGTACGACTTCCTCCACATCTCCACCGGCGAACTGCTGCGTCAGGAAGTCGCCCTCTCAACCCCTACCGGCCTTCGGGCCAAAGCCATCATGGACCGCGGAGACCTCGTCGGTGACGACATCGTTGTCAGCCTGCTCAGCCGTGCCCTTGTCAACCGTAGCACCCTCCCCGACCCCGACAGCGCTGTCGACCCCTGGGATGCTCAACGCAAAGGCATTCCCCACCGTCCCGAAGGATGCATCATCGACGGCTTTCCACGCACGGTGCAGCAGGCACAGACTCTCGAATTCCTTTTCTCAAAGCTCCAGCGCCGCATCGACTGCGTCATTGCCATCGACGTGCCGCGCGACGAGCTCGTCCACCGCATCCACGAACGTGCCGCCGTCAGCAACCGTTCCGACGACACCGAGGATGTTATCCGCCATCGCATCGAGGAATACGACCTCAAGACACAGCCCGTCCTCGACTACTACCGCGTCTCGGGGCTCCTCGTCAGCGTCGACGGCAGCGGCGAGATAGCCGAAACCAACGGCCGCATCTGCCAGGTGATCGACGCCCGCCTTAAACGATAACCTGCTATTCTTCATTCCGTTGGCCTGTCGTTGTTCAGTCGTTGTTCAGTCGTTGTTCAGTGTTTGACTGAACAACGACTGAACAACGAACGGACAACGAACGGACGAGTGCAGGAAGGGCCACTCTTGTGGGGCGTTTTTTTTGCCGATTGGAAAATAATATGTATATTTGCAAAAACAACAATACTGCTGCAAGAGGCTTGAATTAATTATTATTACCACATAATCAATAATTTCCATTCATTAAAACCAATTTATCATGAAAAAATTATTCATCGCCTTAATGGCTGTTGCGGCACTCTTCGCCGTGTCGTGCAACAAGGAAGAGGGAAACACCGACAACAACAACACCTCGATCGAGGGGCGCTGGGATGCTCCCCGCTTCGCCGATAACCCCGACGATATTGCCTTTGTGGCTATCTTCGCCGGTCAAAACCTCGACTTATATGTCATCCCCTGGGGGCAGCACCTGAAGGGCACCTACACGCTGACGGACGGGAGGATTACATACAACATCTCCGAGGCTTACCAAGCGTATACCGATGTTACCTACGATGAAAACGGCAATATGACGAGCTGGTCGTGGAATATAGGAAACCTGGATGCGGCGACACTGACGCTGGCAGAGGAATATGACTGGTATGCAATGGCCGAGGAGGAGCTGGAACGTGCGAGGGAGGATTTTGGTGAGTTTGAGTTCAAAATCAACGGTACGACGGCGACAAGTTCTCTGGTCGGTATTCCCGACCTGACGTTTCACAAGGTGAGATAATGCTCAAAAGAAACACTCGACAAGAAGATGACCCGGGACAATTTTACTGACGTTCCGGGTTTTCTTTTGCCGGACTCGTCGCTTTCGGATTGCCACACGAGGACTGGGGGGGACTAAATACTGTAGACGACAAGGCCCGCAAGACCCGAAAGGGCGATGAGGAGGATGGGGTTTTTACGGTAACGGACGGAGAGGATGAAGACGGCGAGGAAGATGGCGACGGAGGTGACGAAGGGGCGGGAGAGCGCGGGGGTGCCGAAGTTGTCGACAGTGAGGAGGGAGAGGGCGGCGGCTGCAATGAGGCCGAGGACGGCGAGGCGGAGGGTGCGGAGGAGGGCGGCGACGGTGGGGTTGTCTTTATGGTGTTGCAGCCATTGGCTTACGACAATAATGAGGGCGGCGGGCAGCAGGATGACGGCGAGGGAGGCGATGAGGGAGCCGAGGAGGGCCATATAGGTCGGGTAGCCTGCCGAAGCGACGGCGGCGTAGCCGACGTAGGTGGCGGTGTTGATGCCTATGGGACCGGGGGTTATTTGGCTGATAGCGAGAATGTCGGTAAATTCTGCAGAAGTAATCCAGGCATGACGGGTTACCACTTGGTCGTAGATGAGGGCAATCATGGAGTAGCCGCCACCGAAGGTGAAGAGTCCGATGAGGAGGAAGGTGTAGAAGAGCTGGAGGAGAATCATGGTTAATGGTTAATGGTTCAAGGGTTCAAGGGTTTAAGGGTTCAAGGGTTTAATAGTTTAATGGTTTGATGTGAAGCGAGAGTGGAGATAGCCGAGGAGAGCGGCGAGAAGAATGACGAGGACGGGACTGACACCGAGGAAAAAAATGAGCAAAGCACAAACCACCGGTATCCAGCAGTTGCTCCACGAGATGCGGGCCGACTTGGCCATGTTGAACACCGGTGCGGCAACAAGCGCAACAACAGCGGGACGGAGACCGAGAAAAATACGCTCGACGACAATGTTGCTGCGCATGCCCTGAAAGAAGATGGCAATCAGCAGAATGAACAATATGGGCATCATAATATTGCCCACAATGGCGACGACACTGCCGCGGAGGCCACGCAAACGATTGCCAACGGAGGCTGCCATGTTGACGGCGAAGACACCCGGCATGGCCTGCGAGACGGCGACCCAATCGTGGAATTCCTCGTCGGTAATCCACCGGTGACACTCTACCAATTCGCGCTGCATAAGGGGTATCATGGCATAGCCGCCACCGACGGTGAAGGTGCCGATTTTGAAAAAACTCCAGAATATATCACAATATTTGGCCTGCATGTGCGTTATAAACGGAAATCAGAAAAAAATATTGTAGGATGATGAACAATCTGTTTTTTATTGTTTTTATGGTGTTTGTGGTGGTGATGCTGGGGCTGGACCTGTTTGTGTTCCATAAGAAGGACCATGTGGTTGGAGTGAAGGAGGCGGCCATGCAGACGGGCATGTGGATTGCGTTGGCGTTGGGCTTTGCCGCCCTACTCTATTTCCATGCCGAGTGGGTACACGGGGTGGAAATGAGTGCGGGTGAGAAGCACGAGATAGCGTCGCAGTTTTTGGCGGGTTATTTCCTCGAGGAGAGCCTGTCGATTGACAATATTTTCGTGATGATAATGATTTTCGTGTCGTTCGGCATCAAGAAGGAATACTACCACCGGGTGCTGTTTTGGGGCATTTTCGGAGCGATCGTGCTGAGGTTTGTTTTCATTTTTGCCCTCGGAGCGCTGGTGACCAAATTCTCGTGGCTGCTGGCGGTGTTCGGTGTGGTGCTGGTGTACAGTGGTGTGAAGATGTTCCGCGATGAAGGTGACGAGCAGATTGACACGGCCAACCATCCGGTGGTACGCTTCGCATCGAAGCACTTCCCCGTGACGAAGGAGAGCCACGGACACGACTTCTTCCATGCCGGGAAGATGACACCGCTGTTTATTGTGCTGCTAGTGATTGAGTTTTCGGATATTATCTTTGCCGTCGACTCGATACCGGCGGTTTTTTCGGTGACGACGGACCCGATAATAGTGTATACGTCCAATATTTTTGCCATCATGGGACTGCGGTCGCTGTTTTTCCTGCTGAGCGATGTGGCCGACCGCTTCTGGATGCTGCACTACGGCTTAGGAGCCCTGCTGTGCTTTATCGGAGTGAAGATGATAGGCGGTGAGTTCTTTGACTGGCATATCTCGACAGGTGTATCGTTAGCCGTCATTCTCGGCATTTTGGTGGTCAGCATCCTGCTGTCGATGATGATCAAGAAGCCGGTGAGAAATGAGAAATAAAGAATAAGATGTGAATAAAACAGAACGGGCTGGAGCGGTTAATTCCACACCAGCCCGTTTGTTATTTCGCACTTCCTACATCTTACTTTTTCAGCCACTGGTCGAACCAGTCGATGAAGTTGCGATGCCAGAGGAGGCTGTTCTGGGGTTTCAGCACCCAGTGGGTTTCGTCGGGGAAGTAGAGGTAGCGGCTTGGGATGTGTCGCAATTGGGCGGCGTTGTAGGCAGCCATACCCTGGGAGGCGACGATGCGAAAGTCGAACTCGCTGTGGATGACGCAGATTGGGGTGTTCCACTTGTCGACAAAGAGGTGGGGCGAGTTGGCGAAGCTTTTGTTGATCTGAGGGTTTTTGTCGCGTTCCCAGTAGGGGCCGCCGAGTTCCCAATTTTCGAACCACATTTCCTCGGTTTCGAGATACTGCTGTTCGAAGTTGAACATGCCGTTGTGAGCGAGGAAGACTTTGAAGCGACGACCATCGTTGTAGCCTTTCACGTCGTGGTTGTGACCGGCCAGCCAATAGATGCTGAAACCGCCGAAGGAAGCGCCACAAGCACCGATGCGATCTTTGTCGATCTGCGGGATGTTGGCGGCAGCCCAGTCGGTGGCGCTCATGTAGTCCTGCATGCAGAGACCGCCATAGTCGCCGCTGATTTCTTCAAGCCATTCCATACCGAAACCAGGGACACCGCGACGGTTGGGGGCGATGACGAAGTAACCGGCGCCGCTCATCACCTCGAAGTTCCAACGGGTGCTCCAGAACTGGCTGACGATGCTCTGGGGGCCGCCCTCGCAGAAGAGCAGAGCAGGATAGGTTTTGGTGCTATCGTAATCGTAGGGGTAGATGATCCAGGTGAGCATATCCTTGCCGTCGACGGTTTTGATCCAATAAGGCTCAACCTTGCCCATGCGCACCTGGGAGAGGAGATCGTCGTTGAAAGAGCTGACCTTACGGCCATCCGATACGCTGTCGTTCAGGTTGTAGGCGTAGAGGGTGGCGGGATACTGCATCGAAACCTGAGAGGCGATGATGTTGTCGCCATTCAATTGGAAGCCATTGATGTCGTGTACACCCTTGGAGATTTGACGGATAGCCTTGGATTCGCGATTGAAGGCAAAGATTTCCAAGGTGCCGCGATACATGACCACAGCGGCAAGCTCTTTGTCGTCCTTGCTCCAGCAGATATTGCTGACGCCATAGTCGAATTCGGAAGTGAGGTCGACCTTTTCGCCGCTCTCAAGGTCCATCACCATGAGTCGAAGCTTGTCGGCCTCGTAGCCGTCGCGCTCCATGCTTTCCCAAGCAATCATTTTGCCATCATGGCTGAAGACTGGGTTCTGGTCATAGCCCATGATGCCCTCGCTGATATTGTGGGTCACACCGGACTCGATATTATAGATGTAGATGTCGCTGTTGGTCGAATGGGCATAGTCGTAACCAGTCTTCTTGCGGCAGGTGTAGGCGATGTTTTTGCTGTCGGGACTGTAGTTGTACTGTTCGGTACCACCCCATGGGCGCATGGGACTTTCGTAAGGTTCACCATTCAGAATGTCAACAGCTTTGTCCATGTCAGCTTTACCATTGGTTAAAGTGACATAGTAGATGTGGGGAATCTCATCCACCCAGTTGTCCCAGTGGCGATACATCAGACCTTCGTTGATGCGGCCTGTGGTCTTGTCGAGGCCGGCATAAAGCTTGTTGAGGTGCTCTGGGCGTTCGACGGGGATGGTGCTGATGTAGACCAACGACTTGCCGTCGGGAGCCAGTTTGAAGCCCTCGAAGCCGCGTTCACACTTGGCCACCTTGCTCTCCTTCTTGGTGGAGAGGTTCATGGAAAGAATTTCTGTTCCACGACAGAACATCACCGTGTTATCGTCCATCCAAACAGGATTAAATTCACTTTGGGCGGTGGTGGTCAAGCGGATGGCCTCGTCACCATCGACACCCATCAAGTACAATTCGGCGTTGTTTTTGTTCTGCTCCATGTCGGTGTAGCGAAGGGTAAAGAGCACCTGGCTACCATCGGGGCTGACAGCATATTCGCTCATCACTCCGAGGCTCCACATCACTTCGGGCGTGAATCGGCCGTTCTCCACAGCCACCTCGGGCTTCCCAATCGGCTTTTCGTCCGATTGCTTAGTTTGGCAGGCCACCATGCATAGAGACAGCGCCGCCAATGAGAATAAGGTTTTCTTCATAATGTAAATATTTTATTTCTGAAATCTCAATTCATCCTTTGTTGTGATGGGCGTGCGCACATCGATACGGTAGTAGTTGAATCCGGAATGGCCGGGTTCAACAATATTGATATATTCCGTACTCTCGGCCAAAGGTGCAAAGGTAAGCGAATAGACCAGCACGTCGTAGCCACCTTCGTTGTGGGCAAACTCCGTCCGGTCGGGATAAAGCGATATTCCTTCGGCCTTACGCAGTTCGTAATGGACACGCGTAGCGCAGTCTTCAATGTAAATCTCTGGCATGATGTACAATCCAATGTCGTTCAATGGACGCGTCATCGGCGTACGGTCGCGATATGTAAAGTAAATCTTGGTTTGCAGGCGGTCGATTTCCACTTTCTCAATGCTGACCTTTTCGGCATAAGTGTTGCACGATTCAAAATAGGGATAGTCAATTGTGCGAGGAATCTTCGGTTTTACCGGATTGGGACGGCGCGGGTCTCCCGGTTTAGCAGCTTTGGGCTGCTTGGGCTGCTTCACTCGCTCATGCTCGAAATCAGAGTCGACAGCATAGCATTTCATGTCGGCATTCAACGAAAAAGTGATGCCACCCTTAGGCGTTCCTTTTACTTTGGTAGCACGGTTGCGCATATTAAAGCGTTGGTATAGGTCAGACGCTTTACTATTACTGAGCGACACTGAGTTGTACGCAATCTTTGACCCTTCCATACCGTCGTTCATCGAGGCATCGGGACGACCAAAATCGGCCACAATATCGTAGTAGCTTTTGCCGATATAGATAGCCTCCAAATCGGCATCGGCCGACACAAAGCGACCGCCCCAGCAACCCGTCAGCAGCAAAGCCACCAACGACAACAAACCAAGTGATAAAAATCTATTTTTCATATCTTACTCCCTTGATAAATAATCCTAATTTATAAAAGTTAAACACCGCCATCGATGTACAACGCCCATTCACGAGCAAGAGACGCAACGGCTTGTAAAACAATTTGAAAACGGCATACACCAAGCCGCTCAAATGCCAGTGGCATACGCTATTGTATGCCCTTAATAGTCGCACCGACTGGCAAAAACGCGCGTCGCCCTGCATAAAACCATAAATTGTAACCAACGACTTGACGGCCTCCTCACTCTTGTTCACAAAGTCGGCATTGGTCTCCACCTCGCCGTTCACCACCGCATTGTCGATATGCAATATCGGGATGCCTGCCATTTCCAAACGGTAGCCAAACAACGTGTCTTCGTGACCGTAAAGGTTGATTCGTTCATCGAAACCAATCTGTTGCAGCACCTCACGATGTATAAGGAAGTTGTTCGTCATGAAAGAGCGGTAAGGCTCTTTGCGGCGGCTTTTCTCATTTCGACTTTCCACCTCCACCCCATAACGGTAGCGCAGGTGACACTCTGGCCGGTCGCTCTTCGGATCGTAAATCCGACCGCCAACCATCACCTTGGTGTCTTTATCAAGCCATACGAGATAGCGTGCCAAGAAACAATCATTCACTATCGAGTCATTGTCCAAAAACAGCAACCACTCCCCTTTCGTATGCTTCAGGAAAAGGTTGCGTATGGCTGCACGGCCCACATTCTTTGGCAGTTTTACATAGACATCTCCCACCCCGTGGTTCATCGCTTCGAACTGTGCATCCGAGTGGTCGTCGATGCAGACTATCTCCACTTCGGCATTCTGTTCCTTTGCCTGCCGGGCCAGACTGCTCACCAATGGACGGACATCGTAGTTGAATATCGGTATGCAAATCGAAATCATATTTCAATCTGTAAGTTATCGTATGCCAGTTCAACCCCGTCGGGCAGCGTTGCCGACACATCGGCGTGCAGTCCCATCTCGTGGCTGATATGGGTAATATAAGCTCTACGAGGCTTCACCCTGCCTATCACTTCCAGCGCCTCGGGAAGCGAATAGTGAGAGTAATGATGTGCTTGCCTCAGTGCGTTAATCACCAGTGTGTCAACGCCCTGCAGTTTCCGCAACTCGGCCTCGTCGATGTGGTTGGCATCGGTGATATAAGCCAGCCGACCAATACGATAGCCAAGAATGGGCATATCTTTGTGCATCGCCTTTATCGGCACCACCTTCACCTCAAATTCCGAATTGCGTGGAGTGCTGTCGGATTGGCCAACCACTACAAACTCCGAACTAACCGAATGCAGGTCGGCCTCGGGCAGCCCGGGGAACTCGTGCGGAGCGAACACATAGCGGTAGTCACGCTCCAAAATGGTACGTGCAGTGTCGTTCAGGTAGATATTCATCTTCTTGTGCTGCACATAGTTGAATGAGCGGATATCATCCAATCCTGCAACATGGTCGCGATGCGCATGCGTAATCAGTATTGCATCCAGATGATCCACCTTGTGGCGCAACATTTGCTGACGGAAATCAGGTCCGATGTCGAACAAAATATTTGTTTTGTCAATCTGAAGCAATGCCGAGGTACGAAAACGAGTGTCCCGCTCGTCAGACGAGCGGCACACTTCACATTGACAGGCAATGACAGGCACACCTTGCGATGTCCCTGTGCCCAAGAACGTCAGCCTCAAGCCTCCTCCTTGTGCGTTAGCTTGAATCCGACACCGTGCACGTTGGCGATTTCCACCGTCGGGTCGGCCTTCAGGTATTTGCGCAGTTTGGTGATATACACATCCATCGAGCGGGCGGCAAAGTAGCTGTCGTCCTTCCAAATGCGTTGCAGGGTAGTATTGCGGTCAACCAATTGGTTGTAGTTGATGGCGAAGATACGCAGCAGGTCGCACTCCTTGGCGGTAAGGCGCTGCACCTCGTCGCCAATCGTAAGCGTCTGATGCACATAGTCGAACGTGAACTTCCCGATTTTGAACACATTCTTGTCGGGACGGTCCTCATTGAACGAGCGTCGCATTGTGGCGTTCAGTCGTGCCAGCAGCTCCTCCATGCTGAAGGGTTTGGTGATATAATCGTCGGCTCCCACCTCGAAGCCTTTCAGCTTGTCGCCTTCCAGGTTCTTGGCGGTCAGGAAGATGATGGGCACCTTTTTGTCGATTCGGCGTATGGTCTTGGCCACAGTGAAACCGTCCTTCACGGGCATCATCACGTCGAGAATGCAGGCATCCACATCTTCCTCGTCGAAGCTCTGCAAAGCCGCTTCGCCGTCCTTGGCCCACACCACGGTGTAGCCTTTCTGCGTAAGATAAGCCTTCAAAATCGTACCCAGATTCGGGTCGTCCTCTGCTACCAACAATTTGATTCCTAAATTCATAGCTCTTTAGTTTTTATTCAATCAACTATTGTAACGCTTTCAATCAAGTCGCCCGGACGTATAGCGTCAATCACGGGCCAGTCCTGCTCGTCCACACGGCCGAAGCAGGTGTGCACACCGTCGAGGTGCTGTGTATTCTCACGGTTGTGGCATACAAAGAACTGGCTGCCGCCCGTATCCTTGCCTGCATGGGCCATGCTCAGCACACCGCGGTCGTGGTACTGTTTCTCAGCCTTCGTCTCGCACTTGATAGTCCATCCCGGGCCGCCGGTGCCGGTGCGCGGGTCGCCCCAGTTGCGGCTGTAAGGGCAGCCGCCTTGGATAACGAAATTGGGTATAACTCGGTGAAAACGAAGTCCGTTGTAAAATCCCTCCTTGGCCAGTTTCACAAAATTGGCCACTGTTCCGGGAACCTCTTTATCATAGAAAGTCACATGCATCGTGCCTTTCGCTGTCTTGATTTCTCCTCTCATGGTTATCGCCTTTCTTTGACAATTTTGTATCATCATAACACGAAAAATTGCATTATATTGTGTCAAATGTTAATTTTTTTTTTGTTAATTTAGACCAATCTTCTGATTTACAATACTACAAAAACAGCCTCACCGTCCGTTGACTGCCCGTTGTTCTGTTGTTGTTCAGTCGTTGTTCAGTGTTTGACTGAACAACGACAGAACAACTGCTGAACATCAACAGTACAACAAGCTCTATTGTCGTCATGATACGTCTTTTGGTTATTTAAGTATTTTTAACTTTATAATGATACTTGTTTAAAAACACATGGTAGAGATATGAGGGAAAAGTTGTATATTTGCATTCGTTTTTGTCGGGCTCACACGTCTGTAACAGATTGAGGAACATGCAAATTGAAAGTAGGCATACTATCGAATTGGGGTGCGAATTGCCGGTTGAGGCTGTGCGAACAGCCTTTGCTGAGGCAAGGCGGACGGTGTTGGTGGCTCACACCAATGCCGACGGCGACGCCGTGGGTTCGGTCACCGGTATGTATGCTGTGCTCAGAAAAATGACCTCGTCCCATCTGACACCGATGCTGCCCGACGGCTGCCCTGACGACCTGCGGTGGCTGCCCAACACCGGGGCCATCCTCAGTGGACAGAGCGACTACGAGGCCTGCCTGAAGGCTATCGAAGAGGCTGACACAGTGGTGGCTGTGGACTTGAACAACCTGGACCGTACCGGACGGCTGGCCGAAGCCTTCGCCCAGAGCAAAGCCCGCAAACTGTTGTTCGACCACCACGAGGGGCCCGACCGCGAAGCGTTCGACATTGTGGTCTCCGACCCCGAGATTTCGAGCACCTGTGAATTGATTTACTGGTCGATGCGTGAGGTGTTCGGTCCCGAGGCATTTGACCTCGACTCGGCCATCAGCCTCTACACCGGCATTTGCACCGACACGGGCACCTTCAGCTACAGCAACACCCTGCCGGGAGTCTATACGGCCGCTGCCGAGCTGTTGCATTACGGCATCGACCCCATGGCCATAAACCGCGAAATCAAGAACGTCTTCACCCCCCAGCGGCTGCAGTTTTTCGGCTATGCCATCAGCCAGCGACTGACCATTTATCCCGAGCAACAGGTAGCACTGATGGTGCTGAGAAAGAGTGATATGGAGAGCTACTGTGTGGAAAGCCACGAGTTGACCGGCCTCATTAACGAGGTGATGCGCCTGCACGACACCGACTGCGGCATACTGATTAGAGAAGAAGACGGCAAGGTGCGACTGAGCTTGCGCTCGAAGACACGCTATGATGTCAACCGGCTGGCCGGTGAACTGTTCGGCGGCGGCGGACATGTGCGTGCCGCTGGTGCCACCAGCCTGCTCACCCTTGACGAAACCGTCGAAACTGTGAAAAGGAGGCTTGCTCTATGAAACGGATATCACTCATATCGATGGCAATAATGCTGTTTGCCTCCTGCAATAATGTGCCGGTAATCGACTTCGAACCCGACAAGGGCGATACACTGAAAGAAAACCTGTTGAACGCCAACCGATACATAGCCCAAAGCGAAGAGACACAGATTGATGCCTATATTGCCAGACGCGGATGGGAGATGCGGAAGCTGAGCGGCGGAGCACGTGTGATGGAGACCTCGCAAGGGTCGGGAGTGTCGGTCGAATATGAAGACACCGTCACGATAACCTACCGCTTGGAAGCCATCAACGGCACGGTGATTTATAGCAACGAGACCGAGACGGTGGTGGCCGGACGGCTACAGCCCACCCGGGGTCTCGACGCAGCGCTGCTCACCCTGCACCACGGTTCGACCGCCAAGATCATCCTGCCGTCGGAACAAGGCTACGGAGTGGTGGGCGACGGCGACCGTGTGAAATCACGCATGATACTGGTATACGATTTGAAAGTAGAATAAAATCAATAAATTAATGTACATTAACAACATGAAAAAAAGTTTAAAAGTTGCCACTATGATTGTGGCTGGAACACTGATGTTCGTTGCTTGCAACCGCGGCGAAATGGCCGGTTTTAAAACCACTGACCACGGTCTGTACTACAAATTCGAGAAACAAGACAAGTCGGCACAGCAAGTGCAGGACGGCGATGTCATCGTCGGCGAGATGGTTGTCCGATTCGACTCGCTCGAAACCTTCAGCAATGTCGGTCATCCCGACCGTATCCTGCAGGCCAAACGCACCTTTGACGGTGACCTGTACGAAGGTCTGCTGATGATGCACATCGGCGACAAAGCCATCTTTGCCATCGAGGCCGATACCCTGGCCAAATACCTGCAGCCCAACCAGATGCCCCCAACCTATGTGCAGGGCAACGGCATGAAGGTCTTCTACGAAATCACTCTCCACGACATTGTGACCAAGGAAGAGATTGAAGAGGAGCAGAATAACTTCATGACCGAGATGCAGGAGCGTCAGCAGAACGAGCCCGCCGAGATTGAAAAGTACGTCAAGGACAACAACATCACCGTGAAGCCCACTGCTAACGGCCTCTATGTGGTTGTGAAGAAAAAAGGCAATGGCGCCAAGGTTGCCGCTGGCAAACAGGTGGCCATCAACTACACCGGTCGTCTGCTCGATGGCACCGTGTTCGATTCGAGCGAGGGCAAGGAACCCTTGACCTATACCGTCGGCCAGATGAGCCTTATCCCCGGTTGGGAAGAAGGTGTCAAAGGGCAGCCAGAGGGCAGCCAGCTTCAGCTTGTCATCCCGTCGGCTTTGGCCTATGGCTCCCGTGGCAACGGTCGTGTAATCCCCCCCTACTCTCCCCTCGTTTTCGACCTCGAAATTGTTAGCGTGAAATGAAGAATATCGTGATTTTTGGAGCTCCGGGTGCCGGTAAAGGCACCCAGAGCGACTATATTGTCGAACATTATGGCTTGACCCATGTGTCGACCGGCGACCTGCTCCGCAAGGAGATTGCCGACCAGACCGAGCTTGGTCTCCGCATCAAGAGCATCATGGATGCCGGCCAGCTGGTGAGCGACGAAATTGTGGTCGAGATGATGGACAAAGCCATCGCCAACGACACCAAGGGCATGCTCTTCGACGGCTTCCCCCGCACCGTAGCACAGGCCGAGGTGCTTGACCAGTTGCTGGCCAAATACGGCCGCAGCCTGACCTGCATGGTCCAGCTCGAAGTGCCGAAAGACGAGTTGATGCGCCGTCTGCTGGAGCGCGCCAAAATACAGGGCCGCGCCGACGACAACGAGGCCACCATCAACAACCGCCTGCAGGAGTACAACAACAAGACCAAGCCTGTGGCCGACTACTATGCCAAGCAGGGCAAGCAGAAGGTGGTCGACGGCCTCGGTACCATCGAAGACATCGCCAAGCGCATCCGCGAAGCCATCGGTTGATATGACATCAAACTTTGTAGACTACGTCAAGATATTGGTTCGCTCGGGGAAGGGCGGCGCAGGAAGCGCACACCTTCTCCGAGTGAAATATAATGCCAAAGCCGGTCCCGACGGCGGCGACGGCGGCCGTGGAGGACATGTAATCCTGCGCGGCACCACTCAGCGGTGGACCTTGCTGCACCTGAAATACACCAAGCATGTCTTTGCCGAGGACGGTGAGCACGGAGGAGAGAATCTCTGCACTGGCCGCACCGGCAAGGACCAGATTCTTGAGGTGCCGCTGGGCTGCGTATGCCGCGATGCCGAAACCGGTGAGGTGCTGGGAGAGGTGACCGAAGAAGGTCAGGAGCTCATCATTGCCAAAGGTGGACGAGGCGGCTTGGGTAACGATCATTTCAAAAGCGCCACCAATCAGACACCACGCTATGCACAGCCCGGCGAACC
The DNA here is from genome assembly GCA_017448185.1 of Bacteroidales bacterium. Lineage (GTDB taxonomy): Bacteria > Bacteroidota > Bacteroidia > Bacteroidales > P3 > Colimorpha. The sequence continues at coordinate 42,871 of JAFSLX010000008.1, read as the reverse complement.
GGCCGTAGAGCGCTGGGTCATCATCGAGCTCAAAGTGCTGGCCGACGTAGGATTGGTCGGCTTCCCCAACGCGGGCAAATCGACTCTGCTCAGCGTGGTGAGTGCCGCCAAACCGGAAATAGCCAACTACCCCTTCACTACCCTCGTCCCCAACCTCGGCATTGTCAAATATCGCGACGACCGCTCGTTCTGCATTGCCGACATACCAGGCATTATTGAAGGCGCCAGCGAAGGCAAAGGTCTCGGTTTGCGTTTTCTGCGTCATATTGAACGCAATTCGATACTGCTCTTTATGGTCAGTTGCGAACAACTTGAGATTGCAAAGGAATACCATGTGTTGCTTGACGAGCTGAAGAAATACAATCCCGAGCTGCTGGACAAGGACCGTATACTGGCCGTGACCAAATGCGACATGATGGACGAGGAGATGCAGAAACAACTGAAACGCCACTTGCCCAAGGGTATCGACTGTGTGTTCATCAGTGCTGTAAGCGGACAGAACATTCAGCAGCTGAAAGACATGATTTACGCAAAATTGGAGAAGAATGCTTGAAGCCCTGAACAGCCTCGATACCCAGATATTCTACTGGATTAATGGCCACCACAACGCAGTGCTTGACTGGACGATGTGGTCATTGAGCCAGCACTGGTGCTGGGCAGCGGTGATTGTCATTGCATTCTTCGCCCTGACCATTCGCACCTTCCGCATTTCGCCATTCAGTATTCAAATAGAAAGGCACTGGTGGATTGCGCTGGCGGGAATCGCACTCTGCTTCCTGCTGGCCGACCAAGGGTCGGTGCACCTGTTCAAGGACACTATCTGCCGCCTGCGCCCATGCCATGCACTTGACAATGTGCGCATGTTCCAAACCCACTGCGGAGGGCAATACGGCTTTGTGTCGTCGCATGCTGCCAATGCCTTCGCCATAGTCACTTTTATTTGGCTTCGCTATGGGAAAAAGAGAGCACAGGCATGTCGGGATGAGCAAGGAAGTGTAGGTGTTCGGAATGGTGTGATTGTCGGCCTTCTGATGTGGGCATTGGCCACATGCTACAGCCGTCCCTATCTGGGCAAGCACTACCCCGGCGACATGGTCTGCGGAGCCTTGTTCGGCATGCTTGCCGGATGGATTGTTTGGCTGCTGATGAATTGGATGGAAAAAAAAATTGCACATCGTGAAACAAAATGATGAAACTTCCGTTATATAAGATGTGCTTGCTTATTTCTATCTACATGGATAGAGAAAAGAAAAATGTGTTATTGAGGCGTTCTGTCTAATTGACGGGACGCTTTTTTTTTAACAATACTGCTATGACATTGATAGACATAATTCTGGCAATACCAATGATATGGCTCATGGTGCGCGGATGGCGTCGTGGCGTCGTGGGCGAAGTGGCCATACTGGCCGGCGTACTGCTTGGCATCTGGGCAGCCGTCCATTTGTCACAATGGGTTACCGAACAGTTTGGCCTTGAAGGCGAAAATGCGGTACTGATTGCGTTCTTCATCTGCTTTGTAGGTGGATTGGTGGCAGCTTATTTTATTGGCAAAGCTGTCGCTAACCTAATGAAAATGGCCCATATAGGCACAGTGAATCGTATTGGCGGTGCATTTTTCGGCCTTCTGAAAGCGCTCTGTGTGCTGGCCGTGCTCATCAATTTTGTGCAGATGATAGACAAACACGAGGTGATTATTAAGCCCGAAACCAAAGCCAAAAGTGTGCTCTACAACCCCGTATTCAACACCGGCAACTGGCTCACCGCCTCGTTGAAAGAATACATCGCCCAGCACCGCGACGAGTGGCAAAACATCTACAGCAAGCAGGACGATGATTGCTAAGCAAAACCAATCAATCACTTAACCACATTAATATGATTCTGGCACCGATGCAGGGATTGACCGAAGTGTTGTTCCGGAAAGCTTACGAGGAGTGCTTTCCTGGGGCAATACAATTGGCGGTGTCGCCGTTCCTGTCGCTTACTCATGGCAACCTTGCCGATGCGTGGGAGAAGATTGAAGATGTACTGCCCGAGAACAATGTGGGGTCTATACCGGTGATACCACAGATATTGGGCAAGGAACCCGCCGAATTTGTCGAACTCGGCAACCGCCTGTACGAACTAGGATACAACGAAATCAACTGGAATATGGGGTGTCCGATGCGGAAAGTGACTGGAAAGCACCGCGGAAGCGGCATACTCCCCTATCCAGACGAGGTAAGGTCAGTGCTGGACAAGGTTGTTCCTCATCTGAAAGCAAAGTTGAGTGTAAAGATGCGATTGGGATTGCGCAGCAAGGAGGAAATTTTCGCACTTGTGCCGATCCTGAATGACTACCCGTTGATATCGGTGACAATCCACCCGAGGCTGGGTCGGCAACAATATAACGGTGTACCCGACCTCGATACCTTCGGGCGGGTACTGCCTGAAATCAATCACCCGGTGATATACAACGGCGACATAAAGACGGCAGCAGATGCACGGCAAATAAAGAAGCGGTTCCCTGAAGTAGTGGACATTATGATTGGCCGAGGAATTCTGTACGACCCGACACTCCCATTGGAGGAGGTGAGTGAAGAGAGGAGATTGGAGCTTAGGAAGCAATTCATCGGACATTTGATGGAACGGATCGGCGAGGTGATGCCAACGGAAGAAAGCTGTATCAGAAAGACGAAAGAATACTGGTGCCTGGTGTGGAGGGCGCTACCTATTAGTGAGATAGATGCTCGGAAAGTGCTGCACGAGCAGAAATTAACAGATGTTGAAAAATTAATTTATATGTTCTTACAATAAAAAAGGCATTTTTTCGTATTTTTAACAAATGAAAAATATACTCAACCATATAATCCTCCTGTTTCTAGCCACTGCAATTCTTGTCGCATGCCATGAGAAACGCACAAGTGACGACATGAGTGACAGCGAGAAACTCGAAATGCTTGACATCAAGATTGAAAAGAATCCCAACGATGCCGAATTACTTGCCGAAAGGGCGAAAGTGCTGATTGCGCTGGGTCGGCCGAAGGAGGCTGCCTATGACATTAACCGTGCGGTGAATATTGAGCCCGACAATATCGAATTCCGTTTGATTCAAGCGGATGCCTATTTTGCTAACGGTGATGTTGAGAATAGTTATAAAACTTTGAGCGAAGCTGAAAAAATTGCCCCTGAAGACGAAGAGGTACTGCTAAAGATGGGCGAGATTACCTATTACAGTCGCGACTATGATCGCAGCTTGCAATACTTGAGCAAAGTGACCGAGAAGAAACCGAATGACCGTACAGCACTTTTTATGAAAGGCTTTATTTATAAGGAGAAAGGTGACACTGCAAGTGCAGTGACGCTATTGAGAAAGGTGTGTGATCTCAACCCCGATTATGAACCTGCCTTTGAAGAACTTGGTGTGCTTTACGCATCGCGTCAGAATCCTTTAGCAGTGGAATACTTGACTACTGCTTTGCACATTGAGCCTACCAACACAAACGCCATCTATGCATTGGCAATGTATTACCAAGACATTGAAGAATATGACAAAGCCGAGGAACTTTACCACCAGTTGCTGAGCATCAATGAACAGAGTGCCGATGCGTGGCATAACCTGGGTTATATTGAGATGACGCACTACGGCGACTTTGAACGTGCAGTGGAATACTTCGACAAAGCACTGGCGGCCGATTCGACACACGAAGCCTCTCTTTACAACCGACAATTGGCAATTGAAAACAGAAAATAATAAAACAATAATACACTATATATTATGAGTACTTTAAAAGGACGCAATCTGATTTCCATCACCGATTTCTCGAAAGAGGAATATATTGAGGTGCTGGATATCGCCGAAGGATTCGAAAAGAATCCGAAACAGAAAATCTTGAGCGATAAGGTGGTGGCTACCCTCTTTTTCGAGCCATCGACCCGAACCCGCTTGAGTTTTGAAAGTGCCGCCAACCAACTTGGAGCCCGAATCATCGGATTCAGTGATCCTGGTGGAACCAGCGTCCAAAAGGGCGAGAGTCTGCACGACACAATTGTAATGGTGAGTTCGTACAGCGACCTGATTGTGATGCGCAATCCGAAAGAAGGCTCGTCTCGCTATGCCAGTGAAGTGGCTTCGGTGCCGGTAATCAACGCTGGCGACGGTGCCAACCAGCACCCCACACAGTGCATGCTCGATCTTTACTCAATCCGCAAAACACAAGGAACACTTGAAAATCTGAACATCGCAATGGTAGGTGACCTGAAATACGGTCGCACAGTACATAGCCTTGTTCAAGCCATGTGCAACTTCAATGCGACGTTCCATCTGGTCTCGCCGGTGGAACTGAAATTGCCTTCGAGCGTAAAGATGAGCATCAAAGATGCTGGACTGAAATACTATCAGTACACAGAAATCAAAGACATTATTCCAACAGCTGACATTATCTATATGACCCGTGTGCAACGTGAACGCTTCCCAGACCCGATGGAATACGAAAGAGTGAAGGACAGCTGCATTCTCAGCGCCGATATGTTGAAGGGTTGCAAAGAAAACATGCGCATCCTGCACCCGCTGCCACGTGTGAATGAAATCACCACCGATGTGGACAAAACCCCTTATGCCTATTATTTCCAGCAGGCCCAAAACGGTGTGTATGTCCGTCAAGCCCTTATGGCTGCAATACTCGGTGTAAGATAATGGTAAATTGTTTAAGTTTAATGGTTAAAGAATAAAAATCATGGAAAATAAAAAAGAGCTCGTGGTTTCTGCCATTGAAAACGGCACCGTTATCGACCACATTCCCACTCAATCAGTATATCAGGTGATCCGTATCCTTGGACTTGAAAAATACAAGGACGAAGTACTTATCGGAAACTACCTGAACAGCCAGAAACTGGAGAAAAAAGGTATCATTAAGATTAAAAACAAACATTTCACCAAAGAAGAAATCAGCAAGATTGCCCTTGTTGCTCCCTTTGCCACTATAATTAATATCGAGAACTACAAGGTTGTCGACAAATTTCAGGCCGAACTGCCCGACCACATTGAGAATTTCATTCGCTGTGCCAATCCTAAATGCATCACCAATTCTGAGGCTGTACCGACAAAGTTTGATGTGGTGGATCACGAAAATTTAAAACTCCGATGCCATTATTGTGAGAAATTTACCACGATGGAAACAATGAAATTCACCGAATAATGCGACGTTATTTCTTTTCACTTATCCTGGTGACTTTGCTGATGGCTTTGGCTTCGTTTATATTGTTGTGGACAAAACCCGAGTTTTTCATCATGGTAATGCCGTTGCTTGCACTTTACTTCGGTGTTGTCACTGGTGTGCAACATTTTCTGGTGGTGAAAAGCCTTTATAAATCGCCTCGTACATTTGTTAAAACATTTATGGCCAGCACCATTGGAGTCTTATTTATTCACCTAGCGATTTTGGCCATCTATCTGCTCACCAATCCACAAAATGGCAAACCGTTCCTGTGGGCTTTTTGCATTGGATACCTTGTGTGCCTGGTGTTTGAAACAACCGCACTTGTACAATTAATCAACAGCGAAAAGAAAAAAAGAAACCAGAATTAAGCGCCTGTCCTACAGATAACCATGCTGTTGCGAGAGAATAACCGCCGTGCAAGCTCAACGAGCTGTATGGCGGTTGTATTTTGCAAAGCATTATGTAGATTTTCGGTTAACTGCTCGGAAACATCGGACGAAAGCATCTGACAGAAACGTGCTGAGCGTTCGAAAACGCCATCGACAGAGCGGATAAAATCAGCAGCAATGACATTTTTGACCACATCAAACTCTTGAGTGGAAATAGGTTCCTTGCATAACACATCCATCTCTTTAAAAATACACTCTTCTGCCTCATCAGCGGTTCCTTGGGCAACATCTGTTGTGATATAGAACAATATGCAACCGCGATGAAGTTGTGTGCGGGCCGAGATGCCATAGGTAAAGCCTTTCTCTTCACGTATTGTCTGCATGAGCCGGGAACCGAAATAGCCACCGAGAACCGTCGAGAGTATCATAAAGCGTGACAAATCAAGCTCATTCCACTTGAAAGGTAATACACGGCCAATACGCAGTGAGGTCTGGACAGCATCATCTATTCGAGATTCTCTTCTGGCTGCTACCGATTCCATCGGGGATAATGAGATACGCGACAAAGAAACAGCAGAAGTATTACCCCACAAGCGGTTGACGTAATCAAGAACCTTATTGTCGACTGCTCCGGAAGCTACAATGGTCATGTTGCCCACACAATAGCGTTGATTAAAGAAACTGGCCACCGTTTGTCGGTTCAACACATCGGCATCTGACGGTATTGCATGTGCACCAAGAGGATGGTTGAGGCCAAAAAGTGTCTCATAGAACAAATGACGAGCCACCATCGCTGTTTTCATCTGGTTGGCCAATAGTTCTTGTTTCCGTTTTCCACACCAGAGTTTAACCTCTTCATCGGGGAATGAAGGGTGTCTAAACATCTCATCAAGCAGTGGGAAAAGGTCGTCAACATGTCGACGAAGGGTATAAACGGTGATTCCCGACTGGAAAATGTCGGGATTGGCCTCTATGACAATGCCACGATGGTCAATAAATTCAGACACTTGCTCAGGGGACATACGCTGAGTGGCACATGTAAGGAGTCGGTTGGCCGCCGAAGCACAGAGGGGTTGCGGCTGATAGGCGCTTCCCGCTTCAAAAAGAAAATCAAGTTTAAGCAAAGGGGATGCCCCGTCTGGAAACAAATAAACCATGTTTCCGTTATCCAACTGATATAGTTTGGGCTGGAGAGAATCAATTGCAGGTATATGAATCATCGGAACAATACGGTGACTTTAAGATTAAGTTGACGCGCAGTGAGGTAATTGGGGACAGGATAAGAACGATTCTCATAGTCCGACACCCAAAGATAGGATATTACATTTCGGAAATTGAATAGGTTAAATACTTCGAGCGAAATCTGGATATCGTCAACAAATTGCATGAGTCGAGTGTTTTTGAGGCTTTCAATTTGAGAGAACTGGATGGTATTTCCCCAATCAATACGGTAATAGGACGGCAGCCGCTCGGTATAGCCCGACACGGTGTGGTAAGGAGCATGGACAGGGGTACCAGTGCCATAGATAAGGTTAAGGCTCATACGCCACCATGGCATATCAGGGATATTGTCCTGCAGGAAAACCTTGAAGGAAAGACGTTGGTCCGTGGGACGTGGCAACCATCCCAGACCGTCTCCATCAATATCCTGTCGGGCTTGCATTAGCGAGAAACTGGCCCACGACTCAAGACCTTCAATTAGTTCGCCATTGATTCGCAAACTAAGTCCTGTGGTGTAGCCCACGGCCGATGCATCGGGCATATATCGGATGCGAAGGTTGTCTACGGTATAGGGAATAAGGTCGGTAATATATTTGTAATAGATATCAGCAGTTATCTTGAATGGTTTGTCCCAGATGCGCAGGTTCCAATCGGCGGTGGCCATGGCCTGATACGAGGTCTGCGGCTTCAGGTTGGGCTGGAGTGTTCCATCGTCACGACGATATTCGCGATAGAACGGTGCTTGATGATAAATACCTGTCGCCAACCTGAATAGGAAATCCTTCTCCCATTTCGGTTTATAATTGACACTCACTCGGGGACTGAGCATCAGGTGCGGTTTCGTTTGTCCCGACACACCGTTGCTCTCCATCGTACTTTCATACACATGTGCCCTGAGGCCAAGCAGCACTTTTAACTCGGCATTCTTTCGGGTAACAAAGTTCAGTTCACGTTGGGTATATGTAGCAACTCGCCACGTCTGCATCGTATTGTTCGAATTTACATATTGCTGCAAAATGGGATTGACTGGCATCATCGAACTATCGCCAGGTATCGTCGGTACGTATGGCAAAGGATAACCTGCTGAATCGACCCACTTCCATTCACGCAGGTGGTCGTCGATTTGCTCCAATTGCGCTGTGAGACCTGTGGTCCATGTACCAAGCTTGACTTGACGTATAGCACGCAGGTTGGCCGTAAAAATATCGGTCACAAGACGGTTGCGGGCATGTTCAAGGAAGGTTCCCACACCACGGTCGAACATCATGGTATCGCCAGCACTCTCACCCATACCAAGTTCATACAGCCAGTACTGGCTTTGTACATCGAATCGCTCACTTTCGTTGACATGCTGCACCGAAATGCTGTTCTTAAATGTCCAGTCGTCGTCAGGATGATAATCGGCTAAGAACGAGCCCAGCAGCGTATTGTACTTATCCTGTTCCTGACCGTCGAAATAGACATTCAGCACAAGCGGCTGGAAGAAAGTGCCGAAGGTGGTGGTCGCACTTTCGGGCACAAGGCCGTATACATTTCTTGTCCAAATGGCCATGGCACTCAGGTCGAGCTTATCGTTGACATGATACCCGAAGATGGACTGGATATCAGTGTAGCTCGTGGTGTAACGACCTTTAGTATCCATGCTGCCAAGAATATATCGGTTACTGTGTTGGCGGAGGGCAACTGCATAGCTAAAACGCTCTCCTACCCTGCCCTGAGCCGAAGCCGATGCACCCAGCAGACTGCCACTGATCTTGGCCTTGAACTGCTGTGGACGACTGTAGGTGATGTCAAGCACCGACGAAAGTTTATCGCCATAGGTGGCATCGAATCCACCCGGCGAAAAAAGGATGTAATCGACCAAATCGGGGTTGATGATACTCAGGCCTTCCTGCTGCCCGCTGCGGATTAACATCGGACGGAAAATCTCAATATCGTTGATATAAACCAGATTCTCGTCAAACGAACCACCGCGGACCGAGTACTGGCTCGACAACTCATTATGTGAACTCACATCGGGCAGCATTTTGATCAGCGCCTCCACCCCACCTGTCGGTCCCACAGCACTTTCCAATTTCTGCACCTCAATCTGGGTAAAGCTGCTCTGTCTGCTTTTCTCGTCGTTAACCTCCACAGCCTGCAACTGCTGCGCTACCTGTTTGAGTGACACGTTCACTCGCACCGTCTTTCCATGCTCCAAAAAGACACGATGCTCCTGGGGCTCGTAACCTGTAAAAGAAAAACGCAACGTCAGACTATCGGTCTCTGACAGACGCAACTGATAAAACCCACGGACATTTGTCACCGTACCAACACTCTTCCCCATCACACCCACATTCACAAACTCAAGGCGGTGATTGTTGGCGGCATCTGTTACCACACCTTCAACAATCCCCTGTCCCATGGCCTGGCCTATCACTAATGTGAGGAGGAGAATATATAGTATTTTCTTCACTTAATTTCCAAACAATATTATAATAACACATACTGGCTTATTTTATTGCATTTGGAAACAAAAAAAAGGTGCATCCTTGCAGATGCACCTTAAAACAATCTCGTCTGATTGATTACTGGGCCTTCTGGATTTCGTCCATACGGGCTTTGACAACCTTCATGTCGTCGTATCTCTCGAGGCGGGCATACACCTGGTTGAGAGCCTGCAGACAATTGAAGAGGTTGGCACGCTGGGCTTTCTTGGCATCCTCGTTGGGAAGACCATCGATGTAGTTGATAGCAGCGGTAAAGTAAGGAATCGACTGGCCGAAGAATTCGTTAGCCTCGCCAAGAAGCTTGTCGTACAGACCCGACTCGTCGGTCTCGGGCACTGCATTGGCGGCTTCAAGTTTGTCAACAGCACGGTTAAACACCATCTTGCCCATGCCGAAGTTCGATTCGAACTGGGTGGGGTTCAAGGTCAGCGACTCGCGGTATTTAGCCTCGGCACCCTCATAGTCCTTGGTGAGCTCGAGGATGGCGGCAGCCTGACCGAGCAGTTGGGGATAGAGGTTGGCATCGTTTTTGGTGAGCTCGAGGGCGGCATTGATCATCTCCTTGCCCTGCTCGAGGTTCTCGTCCAACAGGTAGCCTTCAGCCATCAGCAGGTAGGCGTTGTAGTCGTCCTTATGGTTCTTCTTGTAGCTGGTAGCAATCTTCATGGCCTGATCCTTGTTGCCCTCTTCCTTATAGATGTTGAAGAGCGTACGATAGACAAAGTTCTTGTCGGTGCGCTTGCGGACCAGCTGGTTGAAGTACTTCTTCACCCCTTCGTTATCTTTCAAGGCTTTGGCGCTGATACCGGCAATGTACATGCTCTCGCCGGCAAACTTCGAGTCACCCGAGTTGTTGAACATCTCGATTGCTTTCTCGGCATCCTGGATGGCCTCGGCATACTTCTGGGCATTGTACTGCTCGGTGGCACGCGAATAGTACTCGTTGCCGACGAAGCGGAACACCGAGTTGTTCTCGTTGGCATACTCGTTGGTTTTGTCGAGACGCTTGCACTCCAAAGCAGCGGCATAAGCCTGCTCGGCCCAGTCGGGAGCCAAATCTTTGAATTTCGATTTGGGGTTGGTTACCTCGCCTCCAATACGGCTATAAATCAAACCCTTGTAGCACCAGGTCTTTGCATCGTCCTTGGTACTTTCGTGAGCGCAGGCCGCATCGATTTCGGTTTTTGCCTTTTTAAGGTAGTTTTTCTTCAAATCCTGGATGGCACTCTGCACATTCAATGTCTGTGCATTCGCGCCGACGGTCAGCGCGGTGAAGGCCAGAATGATGCTAAGTTTCTTCATCTTCATTTTTGAAATTTTTTTAAGGTTATTACTATTCTTGATTGTTGTTTTCTTCATTAGTACCGGCAACGCTCTCATTATTGCTATCCGTTGCAATATTTTCTTGCTCGACGGCATTTTCCTCTTCGTTTTCGGTCGGAACCTTGGTAATCGAGGCAATATAGTCCTTGCCGCGCAAGTCAATGAGTTTTACACCCTGTGTGGCACGTCCGAGCACGCGCAAATCGCTCACCTTCATGCGGATGGTGATACCCGAACGGTTGATGATCATGAGGTCGTGGTCGTCGGTCACATTGGTCACTGCCACCAGCGGGCCAGTCTTCTCGGTAATTTGCATAGCCTTCACGCCTTTGCCGCCGCGGTGCACTGTGGCACGATAGTCGGCCAATGCCGAACGCTTGCCATAGCCATGCTCGGTGACCACCAGCAGGTTCTCCTCCTCGGTCGGCAGGCAGAGCATTTCGATGGCGGCATCGTCCTCGCCGTCCAGGTCCATACCCTTCACGCCCGAAGCGCCGCGTCCCATCGAACGGAACTCCTTCTCGGGGCAAATCATCACCTTGCCCTTCTTCGAGGCAATCAGCATATAGCTCTCGCCGTTGGTAAGGCAGGCGGTGAGCAGTTCGTCGCCCTCACGGATACCGATGGCAATGATACCATTGGTACGCGGACGTGAATAGGCCTCCAGCGGTGTCTTCTTCACAATGCCGTTCTTCGTGCACATCACAATATAGTGGTTGCCAACATATTCGGCATCCGAAAGTGTCTCGACATTGACGTATGCTTTCACCTTGTCGTCGGGTTCGATATTGATACAGTTCAGTATCGGACGGCCCTTGGTGTTCTTCTCGCCTTCGGGCACCTCGAAAGCACGCATCCAGTAGCAACGGCCTTTCTCGGTGAAGAACAGCAAGTAGTTGTGGTTGGTGCAGGTGAAGATATGTTCCACAAAATCCTCGCTGCGGACCGAGCTTCCTTTCGACCCTACACCGCCACGGCTCTGTGTGCGATATTCGGTCAGCGGTGTACGCTTGATGTAGCCCTTATGACTGATGGTGATCACCACCTGCTCGTCGGGGATGGTATCCTCAATGCGGAAACCAGCAGCATCGTATTTTATAATCGTGCGACGCTCGTCACCGTATTTCTCACGCAACTCAATAAGTTCGCCTTTAATCACTTCCATCAGCACATTGTGGTCGCCGAGAATTTCTTTGCAACGCTCAATGAAGCGCAATTTCTCGTCGTATTCGTCCTGCAGCTTCTGGTGATTCAGACCGGTGAGCTGTGCGAGGCGCATATCGACGATGGCGCGGCTCTGCGGGTCGCTGAAGCCGAACTTCTCCATCAGGCCTAAACGGGCATCTTCAGGGCTCTTGCTGGCCTTGATGAGGGCAACAATCTCGTCGATAATGTCGATGGCGCGCAACAGGCCTTCAAGGATGTGGGCGCGCTTCATAGCCTCGTCCATCTCGAACTGCGTGCGGCGTGTCACCACCTCTTCGCGATGCTCCACGAAGTATTGGATGAGCTGCTTGAGGTTCAACAGCTGCGGACGGCCGTGCACCAAGGCAATGTTGTTCACCGCAAAACTGCTCTGCAGCTCGGTGAACTGGAAGAGCTTGTTGAGGATTACGTTGGGAACCACATCGTGGCGCAGTACATAGACCACTCGGATGCCATCCTTGTCGCTCTCGTCGCGGATGTCGGTGATGCCTTCAATCTTGCCGGCTTTCACCAGTTCGGCGGTCTTCTTGATCATCTCCGACTTGTTGACACCGTAAGGAATGGTCGAAGCCACAATCATGTTGCGGCCCTTCGAATCCTCTTCGATTTCGGTAATGGCACGGATGATGATGCTGCCGCGACCCGTATTGTATGCCTCTTTCACACCGTTGTAGCCGTAAATGATGCCGCCCAGCGGGAAGTCGGGTGCCTTCACATACTGCATCAGCTCGTCGATAGTAATGTCGCTGTTCTCGATGAAAGCAATACATCCGTTGAGCACCTCGGTGAGGTTATGGGTGGGCATATTGGTAGCCATACCTACGGCGATACCGTTCGAACCGTTGATAAGCAGGTTGGGCAGCTTGGCGGGCAATACGCTGGGCTCCTCGCCCTCGTTGTCGTAAGTCGGCACCATGTCGACCGTGTTCTTGTCGATGTCGGCCACCAGCTCGTTCGAAATCTGCTTCAGGCGGGCCTCGGTATAACGCATGGCGGCAGGCGAATCGCCGTCAATCGAACCGAAGTTACCCTGACCGTCGACCAGCGTGTAGCGCATCGACCAGTCCTGGGCCAGACGCACCAGAGCACCATAGATCGACGAGTCGCCATGGGGGTGGTATTTACCCATCACATCGCCCACGATACGAGCCGACTTCTTGGTAGGAGTGTTGTATAGAATACCGTTCTCGTTCATCGAGTAGAGGATGCGGCGATGCACAGGCTTGAAGCCGTCGCGCACGTCGGGCAATGCACGTGCCACAATAACCGACATGGCATAGTCGATATAGGCCGTCTTCATCGTCTGCTCGATGTCCACACGCGTTATTTTTTCGTTCTCTAAAGCCATCTGTTATTATTAATTATATTGTTTTCTAATATTTTATACTTCCTCACCTGAGTGATACAAAATACAAAGATACATATTTTTTCGGATTCGGGCACAAAATAATTCCCTATTTTTCCGAACAAATTTTCAACCACCGCTCCCAACCATCACTTCCCGGCCACAACCCTTTCTCGTTAGCCCACGCAACGCATGTCTTTGGCCGCTCGGTACTCGATATTTGCTCTCCACATGTTCAATTCGCGACTGAACCACAACTGAACAATGACTGAACAACGACTGAACAACAGAATGCCGTACGATACTGTTGGAGTAGGTCAAACAGAAGAAAAACGATGAAAAGTCACATTTCTGGAACTAATTGCCAAAAAGTTCGTATATTTGCGGCGTGTTTATGATGTAAAGAATTGACGATAACAACCTATAACCTCTAACATATAACCATGGAATACATCACCTACAAAAACAGGATAGCCGTTGTGGAAAACAACGAAGAAGTGGGCGAAGTAACATTTCCCGAGAGGGATGGCGTGTATGTCATCAACCACACGTATGTCGACGACAAGCTTCGCGGTCAAGGGATTGCGGCAGAATTGGTACGCAGGGCCGTGGAGGAGATTGAGAAAAGAGGCGGCAGAGTGGAGGCAACATGTTCGTATGCACTTCTGTGGCTGGCACGCAACCGAGGCTGCGAAATAACAAGTCCCTTGAGTTGTCCTTTGTAAACTATTAATAGAACAATATGCAATACAACTTTGACGAAATTATCGATCGGCGGGGAACCGACTGCTTCAAATGGGATGCCCTGCAGGCCATGTACGGACGCGGAGACGTGACACCCATGTGGGTGGCTGATATGGACTTCCGCTCGCCCGACTTCGTGATGGAGGCCATCCGCCACCGCTGCGACCACGAGGTGCTGGGCTACACAATGCCCTCGGAGGGCTACTGGCAGGCCGTCACCATGTGGCTCGAAAAGCACTACAACATACAGGCTACCAAGCAAGAGCTACACTTCATCCCCGGCATCGTGGCGGGTATCGCATACGCACTGCTCTGCCTGACGCAACCGGGCGACCGTGTGCTGGTGACCACGCCCGTCTATCCGCCATTCCTCAACTTGCCGAAGGATAGCGGACGTACGCTGGTGTGTTCTCCTTTACGCATCACCAATGGCCGATTTGAGATAGACTTCGACGACTTTGAGCGCAAAGCCGAACGCTGCAAGGTGTTCATCATGAGCAATCCGCACAACCCAGCCGGTACTGTATGGGGCACGGAGGTGCTGACGAAAATAGCCGACATCTGCGAAAAGCACAATGTCCTCGTCATCAGCGACGAGATTCATGCCGACCTCACACTGCCTGGTCACCAGCATGTGAGCTACGGCACAGTCAGCAGCAAAGGCATCACTTTCATGGCCCCCAGCAAGACCTTCAACATTGCCGGACTGGGTTCCTCGGTATGTTATATCGTCGACGAGGCACTGAGAAAGCGCTTCTTCGGCTGGCTCGATGCCCTTGGAGTGGCGGGTGGCAACATCTTCGCTTTCACAGCCGCCGAAGCTGCTTTTGCACAGGGCGGTGAGTGGTTGCGGCAGATGCTTGAATACCTGAGCGAAAATGTGAAAACACTCGACCGGTTCCTGCAGGAGAGAATGCCCAAGGTGAAGGTTGTGCTACCAGAAGCATCCTACCTTGCCTGGCTCGATTTCAGTGGCTATGGACTGACCCACGAGCAACTCAAGCAAAAGCTCCTCAACGAGGCCAAAGTAGCCCTCAACGATGGCACCACTTTCGGCGGCGGCAAATACGAATGCTGCTTCCGTCTCAACCTCGGTTGCCCACGCTCGATACTTATCGACGCATTAAGCAGGATTGCCGACTCTATCAACGAATAGGGAATCACTTATGGCAACGATGCACATTGACGAAATAAAGGCCATTGCCCATAGGGCGCATGAAAATGCGGTTTTTAGGGATGGTCTTTTCGAGGCCATGATGGGCGAAGATCGCGACGAGGCAGTGCACTCGGCATGGGCACTGACGCACCTGCCTAAAACAGACAACCACCATATTGCCAAACATCGCGAGGCATTGGTCGTGTTGGCCATCACAACGGATGATACATCGTTACGACGCATTACTCTTGCACTGTTAGAAAAACTCGAGTGGTCGACCACCAATGTCGATAATGTACCGGAATACTATGTTAACCTGCTCGACTTCTGTATGGCTCACCTGATGATGCCCGAAGAGCCTTACGGTGTACGGTCGCTGTGCATCAAGCTGGCCTATACGTTGAGCCTCCCCTACCCTGAACTATTGGGCGAACTGCGCCAAAGTCTGCTTATGATAGAGCCCGCGGAATTGGGTGCCGGCGTGCGGCATACAAGAAACAAAATACTGAAAAGCCTATGACCATCGAAGAAAGCCTTTTTGCCTTGCAGGACAAAAAATACCGTGATTTCCACTGCAGTCTGGTGCCAGGAATGCCCGAAGGATACATCATCGGCGTAAGGATGCCTGCCTTGCGGCAGTTGGCAAAAGAGATTGATGCCGAGTCGCTGATGGCAGACCTTCCCCATCGTTATTATGAGGAGAACCAGCTGCATGCAATCTTATTGAGTGGTATGAAAGATTACGACAACTGTCTCGTGCAAGTGGAGCGGTTTCTGCCGTATGTGAACAACTGGGCCACCTGCGACGGCCTGCGGCCACGTTGCTTTGCAAAACATACCGACGATGTGCTGAAACACGTTAAAAAATGGCTACAATCAATGCACGAATACTCCGTTCGGTTCGGTATCGGAGTACTCGAAGCTTTCTATCTCGACAAAGCCTTCAGCAAGGAACAGCTGCAATGGGTGGCCGCTATCGACCGCGACGAGTACTATATACGCATGATGCAGGCCTGGTACTTCGCCACCGCGTTGGCCAAACAATGGGACGAGACGCTGCCCATCATTCCTACATTGCCCGATTGGGTGCGACGGAAATCGGTACAGAAAGCTTGCGAAAGCTTCCGCGTCAACGACGAACACAAAGCCATTATTAGAAACCTATAATAAGGCCTTAACAACTCAATCAGGGCACTCGTAGCGGGGCTTGAAATAACGTGGATTACGTTCAAAAAAGTAAATGTAGCCCACCGTGATGCTTGGAAGCCCCACACCATAGAAATGCCCCGATGGACCTGCGCCCCCTCCGAAAGCAGGTTTCACCAGCACATACCTCATATCAAGATACACATCGCTGACATGGTTCACATAATATCGGAAGAAGAGGCCAAAATCGGCCGCATAATCCAGATAGAATTTGTCATAGCGCCATATGGGGCCTGCCCCGAGGTAGGGCATGACATTGAAGTGTAAGTTTCGCTTGAAGATAATCAAATTGGTCAGGTTAACCATCACGTCGGCATGCAACTGCGAGAAGTAATATCCCTTTCCTGCAACCTGCAACGTCGGGTTGTATCTCTCATGGGCAGAAAAACCTATCAGTTGAATCCTCAACGACCAGTATCTGCTGAAATCGCGCCCGAACATCACTTCGGGCGCAAAGCCCAACATGGCTTCCCCTCCTCCATTGGAATTGGTGAGTATATCAAACGCCGAATAGTTCGCCCCTATGCCAATACCGACAAACCAATCTTTCTCCGCATCTCGGCTCTTGCTTTCCGTGCGACGAAAATTCTGGTCAATATTCTGGTGCAGCAGCAGCCCTAAACCAATGTTGTGCAACATACTGACCGATTTGGAACCATTGAAATACTGCGGTAGGACGAAACACTTATACTCCAACTTCGCATCCAAACTTTTGCTGAGTTGGTATGATGCTTGCACTCCCACCATGGCATGAAAACCATGCTCCTTCGGATGCACCTTCATATCGGTGCGCGAAATAACCCCCAAACCCACCATAGGATAAACCGGCACGACCTTTTCGGGGGAGGTATGACTGATATCGAATAAGGTGTAGTTGAGGTCCCACTTAAACTCGGCACTGGCACAGAGGAACATATAGTTGTTCCCTGTGCTGGATGTAGTCTTCATGATATCAAAGGCCAGTTGGAATGCCAGAGGCTCCGACACCCAGCAACCTCCCGACAACCCCTGATACGGAGCACCCACAGTAGCACTGCTACCGTGGGTGTATATCGTCCCTCCTATATTGAACGAACCGAACAGGGTTCCAGGGTAAAAAATACGTCTGCCGTTTTGGGCTTGCAACATCAAACTGCAAACCACCAACAACAACGGCAGCAGTATTTTTTTCATTTCATGTCATTTAGCCTTACTTCTGGGCACGCTCGCCAAACTCTTTGGCGGAGACTTTCTCCACTTCGGGCTTCAACTGATCTTTGAACAGCTTGGCGAGGTTCTCGGCATACAGGCGGTCCACCAGCTGACGCACATTCTGGCGGTCGGCGGCGATGCTGCGTGCAGCCTTCTCCAGACGTTCTTCGGCCTGCTCGGCTGTTTCACCTTCCTGCTGCTTGTCGCTGCGACGGAGAATATCCTTGATATAGTCCACAATCTGGTTGTTGGTGGGCTCCACGGGCGAAATTTCCTCAAGCTTCGACTCGATAAGCTCCCACTTCAGCGAAGGAACATATTTCTCGGCCCAGTCGGCCTCGATGCTCTCGGGAGTCATCTCCTTCTCGCCACGGCTGGCAAACCAGCGTTTCAGGAAGTTCTCGGGCAGCGGAGCGGTGAACTGGTCCAGCAAAGCCTTGCGCACCTGATTGACAAAGAGGTAGTCGCTCTGCTCGGCATTGGCTTTCTCAATCTCCTTCTGCATGGCCTTGCGGAAAGCGGCCTCGTCCTTGATTTCCTGCTCGGGGAAGACCATTTTGAATAGGTCGTCGTTAATCTCGTGAGGAATAATGCGCGAAATGCCGCTGAGGGTCAGCTCGACATCAGATTTAAACTTCTTGGCGGCGGCGGTGTCGATGTGCAGGGCGCGTTCAATATCGGCCGTGGGGAAAGCTTTGGCCATGTTGAAGACAACCTTCTCCTCGGCCTTCTTGCCCTCGAAGAGAGGCATAAGTTCGGCATCCTTCAGGTTCTGCAGGTTAAGCGAGACGAAAGTGTCAATGCCACCCTCTTTCTTGGCACCGTTCTTGTCGAGTTCCACGACCTTGCCATAGAGGATATCGCCGGCAGCGGCAACCTCGGGGGTCTCAAACTTGCCATAGCGGCTCACCGCATTGTTAATCTCGGCGTCGACATCCTTGGCGGTCACTTTCACCTGATTGTAGACAACATTCACCTTGTCCCACTCGATATTGAACTCGGGAGCGACGGCGACATCGAAATAGAAGGTGTAGGCAGTCTGCTTGGCAAAGTCCACTTCACCAGTCTTCTCGTCGTTCGACATCGGCATGCCGAGGATATGCAGCTTCTCGTCGTCGATGTATTTGAACAGGGCGGTGTTGAGTTCGTTCTGAACTGCGTCGCCCACAATTGCGGCCTTGTACATGCGCTGGATGAGGCCCATCGGAGCCATACCTTTGCGGAAACCGGGAACGACGGCCTTCTTCTGGTAGTCCTTCAGTTGCTTGTTGACGTTTTCGATGTAGTCTTTTTCCTCGATATCAACCTTGATACAGAGTTCCAAATCACTTAAATTCTCTCTTGTGATATTCATATTATTATTTAATTTATTGATTTCTAATATATTTTCTATTTCCTATGAAAATGCAAAAATACACAAAATATTTGAATTTGAGAGATTTTTTTTCAGCGCACACATGCAAACATAAATTTTACATCCTTCAATCAGTAGCTCCAACCATTCTGCCAATGCCGATGTTCGTTCGTTATTCAACAGTTGTTCAGTCGTTGTTCAGTGATCGACTGAACAGCAACTGAACAACTGCTGAACATAGGAGGGGCAAGAAGCTTATCGGGGAAGGCAGATGCCCTCATGTTTGAGCCACCAGTAGAGGCCGCCGCCGTTGTTGGAGTTGGGCGGGTTTGGCGGACGGTCGCTTTCGTCGGCCGGGAGGCTTTTGAAAAGGTGGGTTCGGCGCGCGCCGAAGATGCCGATGCCGCCTTGGATGTTGGTATAGATTTCGCGACCGTTATCGATAGAGGTGTTTCCGGAGGAAGAGGCAATATAGGCGTTGAGGTCTTCATTGCAGGCTGTGAGGTAGATGTCGACCATGGGGACGTAGTAGCGGCCGACGGTGTCGTTGACAAAATAATTTTTTAGACCTTCGAGAAAGGAGGTGCGGGAGTATTTGACGGTGTAGGAGATTGCGGTGCCACCGGCGACTTTGGTCGGACCGGGGAGGTCGACGTGGAGCGTGTCGCCGAGCCGTTCATAATAGAAGCGGATGATGGGTTGGTAGTAGCGGGCGTTGGAGAGCGCGTTCCAGGTTATCTGGCAGTATTCGCGGTCGTCTGTGAAGGAGAATTTCTTGTTGACTGTGGGTTGGGTGATGAGCTGGTCGTCGGTTTGGAGGACAAGGTTGGTGACAGCGGTGGCGATGAGACGGCGGTCGGAGGTGTGTCGGATGTTGAGGCGGTAGGTGCAGTCTTCGTGGAGCCGGCCGGCGGTGGGGGCAAGGTAGAGTGGTTGCAAAGTGTGGGCGAAGGCGCCGGAGTCGCGGTCGCGGAGTGTAAACTCGAAGGGAATGGAGTCGACGAGCGTACCGTTGCGATAGGAGAGCAGGTCGACCTGGATGGAACCTTGGGGGTAGTTGATGGAATCGGAGATGGAACCGTACTGATAAATGTTGCCTTCGCCAAGGAAGCAGCGCTCGACGCGGACGAAGGTGGTGTCGTCATCTTGGTCGAGGACACAGTAGACGACGGGGATTTCGCGCCATTCAGCGTTGGGCGAGAATTCGACTTCGCAGGCGGAGAGGAGCAGCGAGGCTGCTATAAGAATGAGGGGTGCGAAGTGACGGGGGAATGGTTTATGTTTCATTGTGCTATTTTTCGATTACTTCGATTTCGTCGATGAGGAGCCAGGGTTTAAGCCCTTTGGCGCGGTGCCAGAGGGGTATGCTGTTGATGGTGACGTTGTTGATGCGGATGTGTGAGATAGTCTGGGAGGTAGAGACGGGTATGTCGAGCGAGATGATTTGAGCGTCGCTGTGTTGCTGCGACTGGACATCAAAGGGCATGGAGACGGTTTCGGGTTCGGAGAAGTTTTCGCCGTCGGAGGAGTAAGAGATTTGGAGCTGGCGAGGAGCGAAGGCCCAAGTAGCTGGCGAGTGGGCGTAGCGGACGCGGAGGGTTTCGACAAGGAGGGGCTTGGAGAGCTGGACGGTGATGGTGACCGGAGCACCGGAGAAGCCGAGCCAGTTGTGTGCGAGGTCGTCGATAGAGCCGCGGATGCCGTCGAAGAGGATGGTGTCGGCCCCGGCATTATAGGGTGTGTTGGGGCGACGAGAGAGTGAGGTGGCGATGATGTAGTCGTAGTTGAATTTGCGGGTTACGGTGAATGAGGGCGGAAATCCGGGAGCGAAGAGACGAGCACGGACGACGGTGGTGGCGGTGAGGGTGATGGGAGCCGTGTAGAGTGGCGAGTTGATGGTGGGTTCGGAGCCATCGAGTGTATAATGAATCTGGGTAATGAGTTCGGGATTGGAAGTGGCCGGAGCAGAGAGGGTGACGTTGAGGGGCGCTGCGAAGCGGGGGGCAGAAGCGGAGATGACAGGCGGCTGAAGGATGCCTGATTTGGATGAGGGGAAGGATTGGCCGTAGCAGGCAGCCGGGTTGTTGGAAGAGAAGGCGCAAAGGTGGACACGGAAGGTGTTGGAAAGCGGGAGGAGGGTGAAGTGGGTGTTGCCGTTGATGCGGAGTGAGAAGAGGGTGTCGAGTGTTTCGACGAAGAGTCCCCTACCCTCATGGGCAGCAGAGAACCAGCGCATGGCGGAGAGCTGGGTGTTGGCCGGGATGGTGGCAAGGGATTGGGTATGGGTGCCGAGGATGCCGGCGTTGAGGCGAGAGAAGTATACCTGACGGTCAAGTCCGAACCAAGAAGCGGTGTCGAATCCGGAATGGTCACAAAGAAGGAGTTCGGGCTGGAGAGAACCACGGACGAGCGATGTGGGCGAGATGTCGTAATCGACAATGATGTCGCCGGTGCTGAAGATGTTGTAGGTGAGGCGAACGTCACACATGACAGCACCACCGGGAGCACGATAGGAAAGCATAGCGTCGATGCAGACGGTGCGGTCGTCGGGAGTGCGATGGGTGATGGCCATGAGTTCGGGTTTCCACTCGTGGTGGTTGGTGAAAGTGAGGGCGTGAAGCGTTGAGAGCAGAGATTGGGGAGTGGTGAGGCTCAGAAGGACGCTGTCGAGGGAAACAGAAGTTTCGAAGAGGTCGTTGGATATGATGAGGTTGTTGTTTTCGTCGGTATGGGAAGAGAGGTTGTTGCCGTTGTTGATGAATTTGGTCTTGGAGGATTTCTTGTGGGGCAACGGGAAGAAGATGGAAGAGAGCTGTAGGTCGGAGGGAGCAGTGGTCTGCCAGTTTTGGAGACGGGTGCGCCGCTGCGAAAGGTTGAAGCGGATGAAGGGTTCTTCGCCGGGTTGAAGGGTCAGGTGAGGGATGCGGAGTGAAACCTCGTCGCTTTCGCCGGGTGCAATGGCTACAGGGAGGTCGCCGGCGATGATGTTGGGACGGAGGTTGGTGTAAATGGTGTAGTCGAGGACATAGGAGGAGAAGTTGGAGAAGGTATTGCGGTTGAAGACGCGGAATGTGGCGTCGTCGGGGGTGGTTTTGGAGAGGGTGACATCGAAGGGGCTGAAGGCTTTCTTAAGATCGGAAAGCATGCTGGCGGAGAGGGAACTCCACGAGGCCACGAAACCGCCCTGGATGTTGCGACGGGAGGAGGCCAGATTCCATAGCTGTTCGAGGTCGGCAAATGAGGTGGAAGCAACGGCTTCAAGGATGACGATGGGGCGTTGCTGTGATTTGTTTAGCAGTTGCTGTAGATTCTGAATGGAGGGGAAACGAGGGGCAATGATGTCGGTGGCGTCGGAAAGGTCGGCACCAGAGAAAATGACAGGACGGGTTTTGTCGATGGCTTTGAGGCGGCGGTAGGCGGAGATCATGCAGACACCGTTGTCACGGGAGTTACCAAGCGACCAGGAGACGATGCATGTGTGGTTTTTGTATTTGCCGTAGAGGTTTTCGACCCTTTGTTCGAAGAGGGGGATATAGTCCTTGTCGATGGCGACAACGAGGCACTGAGAGGAGGCCGGCATGAGGTTGGCATCACAGACCACATAGAGGCCATACTTGTCGCAGAGTTCGTAGAAGAAGGGGTCAAGCGGCGAATACTTTGACGTGCGGACGGCATTGATATTGTTGCGCTTCATAGCGATGATATCCTGCTCCATCTTGGCGCGAGAGGAGGCATCGGAATGCTGAAGGCCATAGGTGACACCCTGCAGGGTGACGGGTTTGCCGTTGACGGTAAGGAGGCCATCGTTGATTTCCACAGAGCGGAAACCGAAGCGTGCTCCAGTGACCTCTTCCAAGTCCATCTTTTCGTTGCGGAGACGGACAACAGCGGTGTAGAGCGAGGGGTTCTCGGCACTCCACGGCTCGACGGCTGACCAGGAACGGGTCAGCTCGACGGGTTCCTCGTTTTTCTGGTTGAAGACAACCCAGCGTCCCATCTTGTCGAGAATATGGCCTTTGGGGTTCCAGATTTCAACTTCGACATAGTATTTGCCTTTGCGACTGCTGTTGTTGACCAGCACCTCGATAGAGAGGGTGCCGGTAGAGGCCATCGGATTGAATGAGGGAACGATGGTAAAATCGGCAATACCGGGGTCGTTTTTGAAGAGGATGAAAGGGTCGCCATTGAGACCTGTGGGTATGTCGTCGTCCTCGAGGAGGGCTCCCTTGGAGCGGTTGAGCGTTTCGATTGTGAGGGTGTTCTGCTTTCCGTATTTCAGGAATTTATCGAGCTGGAATTCGTTCCAATGGCGCGAATCGTCTGAATAGCCGACCTGCTTGTTGTCGATGTAGACACGGCAAGCACGGCCTGCACGGACATTGAGGAAGACAAGGTAGTCTTTCCAAGTTTTCTCGACATCGAGCTGGCGGATGTAGACGACCGAGGAGTCGGTCCGCTGCTGCTTCCACGCACCAGAAAGTTCAAGAAAATAGGGAGATTCGCGATAGAGAAGCTTTTCCAATGCGTTCTCGTCGTCGTAGGCTGCGACATTGGCACGAGCGGCAATACGCTCACCCGAGGGCTGGGCCACTACGCCCAACGAGGCGAAAAGCAAACATACCCCAAAAAGGAAACGACGCATGACTCAAGGAATTCTAAAAATGTAACGATGCACCAATGGCAAACATGTGGAGGACGACAGATTCGGCTATTTCGGCAGCGGTACTGGGATTGGAGATGTCGCGACGAGTTACCTCGTTGGCACGAAGCATCTTGTAGCCAATATGGCCACTGACAGCGAATTTTCGGCTAATGGCATAGCGTGCACCGGCTTCAAGCCCGAAGTAGGGACCGCCTTGAGTGATTTTGGTCACCACAGGCGAACCGCCCTCTGCTCCCACAGGAAGACTGTAGCCCAACTGAATGACGGTGAAGGGCGTAATCTGCGAACGCATATAGTTGCTGCGCAATTCAACAAACAACGGTACTTGGGTGAAAGCGCCGTTCATATCCATGAGATAGGTGGCACCAACACCGACGCAGACCTCGCGGCGGAACTGGAAACCGCCAATCACACTCATGCCGAGTGCATTGACCGAGTAGCCTTGTGTAATTGCTGTTGATGCAGCATTGGCAGGCGCTTCGCTGTCACCACGGTTCAGGTTTGCCGCAAACGAAAGGTCAACTACAGAATAAAAACCGCGCCACTTATATTCGACATGCTTCTGTGCAAAAGCCTGTCCGGATATAGCAAGCGCAATTATCGACAAAATAAAATATTTCTTCATGGTTGTAAAATCATGAATGGTGGATTGCCTGCCTACGATAGTAGACCTGCAATCCACCAATGTGTAATTTTAAGCATTCATCTTTTTCAGGTCGGGGCTGACAATGAGAGTAGCCTCGGTAGCGGCCTGCACCTGCTCAACGGTGAATTCGGGATTGATTTCGGTCAGGACAATGCCCTTGGGGGTAATCTCCATGACGCCCATCTCGGTGATAATCATGTTCACCTGGCCCTTGGCTGTGAGCGGAAGGGTGCATTTCTTCAGAATCTTAGGGTTGCCTTTGGCTGTGTGCTCCATGGCGAGAATAACCTTCTTGGCACCCACCAAGAGGTCCATAGCGCCACCCATACCGGGGGTCTTCTTGCCGGGAATCATCCAGTTGGCAAGGTCGCCTTCCTCGTCCACCTGCATAGCACCGAGGACGCTGACATCCACATGGCCACCACGGATGATGCCGAAGGAAGTGGCACTGTCGAATGTGCTGGCACCGGGAGTGTGGGTGATGAATCCGCCACCGGCATTGATAAACCACGGGTCTTCCTTACCCTCTTCGGGTGTGGGACCCATGCCGATCATACCGTTCTCACTCTGCAGGATGACATGTACGCCTTCGGGCAGGAAATTGGGAATCAGGGTCGGAAGACCGATACCAAGGTTGACGACATCGCCGTCGTGCAGCTCCTGGGCAGCGCGCTTGGCGATAAAGGGTTTGATCAGTTCTTTTTCCATTATATTAAATTTTTAATTTTTAGTTTTTCATTTCCATCCTCTTGCCACCATCTCCTGGGCGATGTACGAGGCCTCGTCGTCGGCATAAGTGTTGGGACCGAAGCCGGCATCGTAACCCAGCTCTTTGGCCAGCTCGTGGCTGATACGGGGACCACCGCAGATGAGAATCACTTTGTCGCGCAGACCTTCGGCCTCGAGCATCTCGACCAACTCGGTGAGGTTCTTGATGTGAACATCCTTCTGGGTGACCGTCTGGCTGACAATAAGTGCGTCAGCGTGCAGCTCGATACCCTTGGCAATAAACTCCTCGTTGGGCACCTGGCTACCCAGGTTATAGGCCTCAATCATATCGTAACGCTCCAGACCATAGTGACCTGCATAGCCCTTCATATTCATGATGGCGTCGATACCCACCGTGTGCGCATCGGTACCCGTCGAGGCACCCACAATCACGATCTTGCGGCCGATATGCTCACGGATATACTCGTCGCATTCGTGCATATCCATCGTGGTCGATTCCACTTTGGGCACATGGATGCTCGTATAATCAACTGTGTGGGTCAACGAACCGTAGCAGTTCATGAAGCAGAAGCCTTCGGTCAGCTCCTTCTGGTAAACCACCAGCGGATTTTCGAAGCCCATCTTCTTCAGCAGCTGCTTGGCGGCCTCCTCGGCCTCTGCACCTGCTGGTACCGGCAGGGTGAAGCTCAGCTGCACTTTGCCGTCGTTCATTGTGTCGCCGTATGGCTTTATCTTGGTGAGGTCAAGGGTTTTGTCGTAATCCTTTGCCTCCATCGAATACAATCCTTCGCTCATCTTTCTGATTGTGTTATTGTGTCATTGTGTTATTGCGTTAGTGTTCGTCGCGTAAACCACTCACACTTTAACGCCTTCTCACATTAACACATTATTTTTTACCTTTCATTAATTCAACAAACGGGTTAAAATAGCGCTCGCCTTTCAGCGTGACACCGTCGAGGCCCTTGCCGCCGTTCTTCGGACGCTTCACGTTGGCAAAGATACCCTTCTCCAAAGCGGTGAACAAGCCCTCGCTCTCCATGGTCTCGAGCAGGTGGGTTGCATTGTGCAGAACCTCCTGCGCACGGCTCTTGATGATACCACCTTCTTTGAACTCTACCTCCTCGCCGATATCCTTCATGTTGTTGAAGATATACTTGGCGTTCTCAATCGAGAGGTAGCGGTCGCTCATAAACGGCGTGTGGATAGCCTCGGTGGGCATACCCAACAGCTGCAGGCCCTGGTGTGTCCACTGGCCGATGACGTTGAACAGAGCATCCTGGATATGTCCACGGAAAATATTGCCCGTCATAAACTTGGTCGGAGGCATGTATTTCAACGGTGCATTGGGGAAAATCTCGCGCAGCATCTGTGCCTGTGCCAGTTCGTAGAGGAAGCCGTTCTCCAGCATGGGGTCCATCTCGAAGGCATGACCAAGGCCCATCTGCTCCTCTGGCAGGCCGGCCATGAGGGCCAACTGCTCGTTGATAAGGTCGGAAGCCAGCACTGTGTGTGCCTCCTCGTAGGCATCGGCAGTCGTCAGGTAGTTGTCCTCGCCGGTGTTGATGATAACGCCTGCGAAGCCGTTGATGATACGGCTCATATACTGGTCAATCAGCGTGCGCTGCATGTTGATGTCGCGGAACAGGATGCCGTAGAGTGCATCGTTCAGCATCACATCCAGACCCTCCAGGGCGCCCATGGCGGCAATCTCCGGCATGCAGAGGCCCGAGCAGTAGTTGCAGAGGCGGATATAGCGGCCAACCTCCTCGCCTACCTCGTCCAGCGCCTTACGCATGATGCGGAAATTCTCCTGCGTGGCAAAGGTGCCGCCGAAACCCTCGGTAGTGGCGCCGTAAGGCACATAGTCGAGCAGCGACTGACCCGTCGTGCGGATAACAGCTATGATGTCGGCTCCCTGGCGGGCACCGGCCTGCGCCTGCACCACATCCTCATAGATATTGCCCGTGGCAACAATGATATAAAGGTACGGCTTGCTGCCCTCGCCTATCGTCTCGATATATTTCTCTCGGCGCAGACGGTTGCCACGAACCCTTTCGATAGTCTTGTCAATCACAGGCGCCAACGCTTTGTCGATTTCTGCCTTCGTGTGAACAGGCAACTTGGTGATATCCAGTTTGCCGGCTGCAATCGCCTCGGCAATATCCTGTGGGTCCTTGCCAGTCTCGACCATCGCGTTGCCCACATAGAACATCACACCCTCGCCAAGCACACCCTTACTCTTCAGTTCCTCCACCACCACATTAGGCATCGGCACCTCGTTTTCATCGATACCATCGATGCCGAGAAAACGGCACAAAGTGCGCTCCACTGCCACTGTGGTGTAGTCTTCCACAAAGTCCTGCACCTGTCCGGCTATCTTTTTCGCCACCGAACGCGCATGCTCAACTTCCGTAAAATCAAGTCCTACTTTACTTTTCTGCATTGTTTCTATATTGTTTAGTTTATCGTTTTAACTTTCTTTTTCGAACTGCAAAAATACAATAAAAAATCAATATATAAAAAAAATATTTTCCACAACACAAAAGTTCTTATGCACTGCTGCTTTGCAGACAGTGTTGCCCACTTGTTCTTCAGCAGTTGTTCAGTCGTTGTTCAGTCAAACACTGAACAACGACTGAACAACTGCTGAACAAGTACTGAACAACGGGCTTTGTTGTTCAAAAGAGGTTTGCTGTATTTCAACCGTTTTTTCCGGCGATACGGCAACGAGATGCAAGGATAATCTATTGCACCCGGGCTTTCCGTACAATTATTTCTTGGCGGTGGTGTCGGTCGTTGCTGTTGCGGCGGTTTTCTTTTTAGGCTTTGGCATGCAGATGTCGCTGAGCGAATGGTTGCGGTGCAGGCGGTTGAAATCTACGTAGCCGCTGATACCCGGACAGTGACCCGTCTCGGTATACTGCCACAGGGTGAACCTCGTGGTGGGATAACCACGATAGTTGGCGATAAAAATGTGGTACTTCGAGTACTTCTTGTTGGCAAAATGAGTCTTGTAGAGCTTTTCACTGGTGTAAATCATCGGCTTCACACCATACTCGCTCTCCATCAGTTCCAAAAGTTTGTCGACACGCTTCATGTAAAGGCGGCCGGAATGATGCCCTTCGATATCGAGCACAGGGACAAGATCCTGCTCGCTCTTTTTTATCATCTTGCGCATGTTGGCCATCTGCTGGTAGGCCGTGGTCTTGCTGCTGTACAGATGATAGCTGCCCACCAGCAAACCGGCCTTCTTGGCCTTCGTGATATTGGTCTTGTAATAGGGGTCACGGATGGAGGTACCCTCGGTGGCTTTGACGTAGACGAACTTTATCGTCGAATCCTTGGCCACCTTGGTCCAGTTGATAGTACCCTGGAACTTCGACACGTCAATGCCGCGTGTGCGCGTCTGGGCAGACAGGTTGGTTGTGGAGAGCGGAAAGTGGAGAAGCAGCACGAAAAGCAATAGAATTCGCAGCGCACGCTCCATTATACTACATTTGTATTTCTTCACCATTGGCACTGAAGAATTTAAATTCGAGCAGATTATATTGTTCCGAAGCCTTGACAGTGAGGTTCACATGGTAGCGGCGCATCCATTTCCACTTGATGCTGCGCAGCCAGCCCTTGGTGAGGTAAGCATAAATATAGGGATGTGTCACAATGGTAAAACGTCGTTCGCTTAGCGAGGTGTGGAGGTATTTCAGGTTCGACTCAATCTCATCGACCACCACAAGGCTCTGTTTGATATGGCCTGTGCCGTCGCAGAAAGGACACTTCTCCTGCACGTCGACCTCCATGGCTGGACGTACACGCTGACGAGTAATTTGCATCAGGCCGAACTTGCTCAACGGCAGTATAGTATGACGTGCCTTGTCGTGCTTCATTTCCTCCGACATCACATCAAACAGCTTCTTGCGGTTCTCGGCCTTGTTCATATCAACAAAGTCGATAATCACAATGCCGCCCATATCGCGCAGACGCAGCTGTCGGGCAATTTCCTTGGCCGACTCGATGTTCACCTGCAGGGCGGTGTCCTCCTGACCGGTACCGGCCTTGATATGGTTGCCGCTGTTCACGTCAATGACATGCATGGCCTCGGTATGCTCAATATAAAGATAGACGCCGGAGCGGATGGTGACAATGCGACCGAACATACGTCTTATGTCGCGCTGAACGCCGAACTGTTCGAAAATCGGTGTCTCCATCTTGTAGTGCTTCACAATATCCTCCTTGTCGGGAGCAAACGAATGGAGGAAATTTCTCACGGCATTGTAGAGTTCGAGGCTATCAACATAGATGGTGTTGAAGTCGTCAGTGAGCACATCGCGCAGCAACGCCTCGATGGTGTTCAGCTCGGCGTATATCTTAGTCGGAGCAGCCACATGCTTCAGTTTTTCAGTCATACTGCGCCACGAGTCGAGCAGTTGGTGCAGGTCGGCATCAAGCTCGGCCACTGTGCGGCCTTCAGCCACAGTGCGCACTATAATACCGAAATTCTGCGGTCTGATGCTCTGCACCAACCGACGCAGACGGTTGCGTTCTTCCGAGCCTTTGATTTTCTGCGAAATCGACACCTTATTCGAGAATGGGGTAAGTACCAGGTAGCGACCGGCAATCGATATTTCGCCCGTAAGCTTCGGGCCTTTGGTCGATATCGGCTCCTTGGTCACCTGTACCAGCACAGGCTGCCCGACATTGAACACATTCGACAGATTGCCCACCTTCTCGAGAATAGGCTCAATCTTGAAGTTTTCAAGGGTGGCGGCATTAGCGTCGCCGTTCATGGCCAGACGCAGATATTTGCTCACAGAGTTATAGTCGGGACCCAAGTCGAGGTAATGCATAAAGCCTTCCTTGTCGCCACCCACGTCGACAAATGCTGCATTCAGTCCCTGCATGATTTTCTTCACCTTGCCGAAGTAGATGTCACCCACAGCGTGCGAAGCCGCGGGCTTTTCCTGGTGCAATTCGACCAGCCGCTTGTCCTCAAGCAGCGCTATCTGTACACCGCCTTCGCGAGATGATATAACTAATTCTTTTTCCACTTATAAACAATGATTCTCTTTCGTATAGTAATAAAAAACAAACTACATACCGAACCGCAGCTCGATGTGTAATTTGTTTTAGTCTTAGAATAGAATGCAAGTGCCCCTTTGGGCTACATGTTACTTTTTCTTATGTCTGTTCTTGCGCAGGCGTTTTTTACGCTTGTGCGTCGACATTTTGTGACGTTTGTGTTTTTTTCCGTTAGGCATTTTACTTTAGTTTTTATAGGATTAAAGGGGCTAAAAAAGGTTTAAAACAACCGTTTTCAACCTTTTTTATTATTTCACTTTCTTTTTAACATCCTGCATGAAAGTCTTGGCGGGCTTGAAAGCGGGGATGTTGTGAGCGGGGATGATGATGGTCGTATTCTTGCTGATGTTACGGCCAGTCTTCTCAGCGCGCTTCTTGACAATAAAACTACCGAAACCACGGAGATAAACATTCTCGCCTTCGGAGAGGCTCTCCTTGATAACGGTCATGAACTCCTCGACAGTAGCCTGGATGGCGACTTTCTCGATACCGGTTTTCTGAGCTATTTCAGCTACAATTTCTGCCTTTGTCATTTTTTTACTTTGTTTTTTAAAATGAAAATTTTTTATCTACTTGTTTTTCAATCAAAATTCGGACTGCAAAATTAGTATTTTTTTTCCAAATGAAATGCATTTTTCTGAAAAAATATTTTTTTTAACATTTTAAACATATATAACAATCTGCTAAACAGAACAATAAGTATATACTATTTTTTTACTCTTAACACTCCAATTTCATCCACTTCAATTCCAAAATTGGCTTTTTACGTGCTATATTTTAGCATTTTATAGTCAGTGGTATCATTCTTTTTTCGAGGAGATAACAAACGTGGCGTAAAAGATGCCGCAGGCGGCGAGGGTGCAACAGGCGGTGAGGGTGGCATCGACAGCCAAGGGGGCCTCGGGGTCGAAGTCGACAATACCCTGAGCCGAAAGCCAATAGGCCACAACGACGAAGGCGTTGTTGAAGAAGTGCACGGCACTGTTGACAAGGATGGATCGCGAATAGATGTAGAGATATCCGAGCACGGCCCCCATCAGAAATCGCGGCAGGAAGGCAAACACCTCGCCGTGGGCCAGGCTGAAGATAGCGGCGGCAATCCATACGGCCACATGCGGGTTGCGCACCCAGCGCTGCAGCAGGTTTTGCACTCCGGCTCGGAAGAAGACCTCCTCGCATACGGCGGGAATCAGGGCCACCACCACGAGGTTGGCCACCAGTCCGCCAACCGAGCCGTCGTTCAGCAGTCGTTCGACGATGCCGGACGACATCTCGCCCAACGAGCGCAACTGCTCCTCGAGCGCGGCCCAAGCACCTTGCCAGTGCCAACTGTCGTTCCACACGGTGAGCCAGTCGATGACAGGCATCAGCAGCAGGAACATCACCACGGCGGCCAGCGCCAGCACCCACTTGCGACCCGCAAAGTCGAGAGCGTAGAACTCGCGCTGCGCACCGCGGTAGTAGGTAAGCGTCATTAGCACAACGGGCAGGAGGAAGGTAAGCAACTGCGTGACGGCCTGCGTCCAGCGGATGCCCCATGCCGACTGGGTGTCGACACCGACAAGCGTCAAAACGAAAGTGATGCCAGTGGCCACCACCAGCATCCCCAACGCATAGAGCAGCATGACAAGCAGCTGCATGAAAGGATGACTCGACTTCTTCATTGCATTGATTGCATCATTCCCCACTCTTCATTCCACACACTTTGTGACCCCGGCGGGATTCAAACCCACGACTTTCGGAACCGGAATCCGACGTTCTATTCAGCTGAACTACGGGGCCAAATTCAGCTTAATAACTACACCGGACCGCTTTTATTGTGCCGCATCGAAAAAAAATTGAAAAAATATTTCTTTCAAGTGTAACCGCACATACCGTTATTCAGTCGTTGTTCGGCAGTTGTTCAGTCGTTGTTCAGTCATTCACTGAACAACGACTGAACAACTGCCGAACAACGACACTACAAAAGCCTTTGGGGAAGTGTTTTGCGTGCATGCACAATAAAAAAGGCGTGAGGTCGTTATTAATGCCGATGAAAAGAATTAGTGTATTAATACTATTGATATCCGCATGGGTGTGCGCGCAGGGGCAGGGCTCGGTACTGTCGTCGGGCGAGTGGTGGCGGATTGTGGTGAGCGAGAGTGGCATGCATCGCATCACGACGGCCGAGGTGCCCGAGCTTTCGGGCGTGGCCGTGGAAAGCATCGGTCTGTACGGCGGCAACGGCGAAATGTTGTCGATGTACAACAGCCAGACCTCGACGGCTGACCTGCAGCCTGTGGCCATCGACGTGGTGGACCACAACAGCAATGGCCGCTTCGATGCCGGCGACGAGATACTTTTCTATGGCGAAGGGACAGATGTGTGGCGCTACGATGACGGCGACCAGCGCTGGGAGCTGCGCCGCCACGCCTACGCCACTGCGAACAGCTACTACCTGACCACGACGACCCCCGACGGGGCGAGGATTGCCACCTCGCGCATCCCCACGGCCGACACCACGGTGAACCGCCACACCGCCGTGGCAATGGTGAACAACGACCTGGTGAACATCTACGAGAGCGGCCAGCTGTGGATGGGCGAGAAATTCACCACGACCACCACGACGCGCAGTTTTTCCATACCTCTGCCAGCTACGGCCGACCGCACGAAGCTGCGTTATGCCATGGCGCACGTGTCGGGCGCCACATCGGTGTTCCGCCTGACGGGCTCGGGCTTCGACCAAAGCCACTATATGCCCTCGCATACGTCGTATCAGACCTACATGGACGAAATCACCTCTCCCCTATCGGCGTTCAACTTCCAACTCGCATTTTCCTCCTCCAGCAACACGGCCGAAGGCTACTTCGACTATATGGAGCTGAACGGCCGGGTGCCACTGTCATTCGGCGGTGGCCAGTTGTCGGTGCGCAGCGACCCGATGCCGGGCCACACAGTGCACTATGCAATGAGCGGCAGCAACGGGACAAGGGTGTGGGATGTTACCCACAATGGTGAGGAGATAGAGCTATCCGTGCAGGACGGCGGCTGGTCGGCCAATGCCGAAGAAGCGCACTGCTATGCGGTGTTCGACGGCAGCTCGTACCTCACTCCTGCGGTGGAACGCATCGCCAACCAGAACCTGCATGGTGCCGCGGCGACCGACTATGTGGTGGTGACCCACCCGGCCTACCTGCAGCAGGCACAGCGTCTTGCCGCACTGCACGAGATTATGGACGGACTGAATACCCTGGTGGTAACCGACCAGATGGTATACAACGAGTTCTCGTCGGGCAAAGCCGACCCGATGGCCATACGGTCGCTGCTGCGGTGGCTCAAAAGCCAGCATCCCGAGCAGGCACCGCGCTATCTGCTGCTGTTCGGCAAGGCAACCTACGACAACCGCGACCTGCTGGGCAACGGACTGACGACCGTGGTGACCTACGAGACCTCCCATTCGTTCGACGACGGTAGCTCGTCGTACTGCAGCGACGATATCATCGGATACCTCGACGACAACGAGTTTGGCTCGGCGACGCAGAGCCTGGATGTCTCAATAGGCCGCCTGCCGGCCAAAAGCGAGGC
The DNA here is from genome assembly GCA_017448185.1 of Bacteroidales bacterium. Lineage (GTDB taxonomy): Bacteria > Bacteroidota > Bacteroidia > Bacteroidales > P3 > Colimorpha. The sequence goes on along the minus strand of JAFSLX010000008.1, from coordinate 9,374 downwards.
CGAGGCCGAACTGATGGTTACCAAGATTGAACGCTACATGATGCGTAGCGACCTCGACAACGAAAACATCCGCGGCGACTGGCGCAACTATATCGCCCTGCTGGCCGACGATGCCGACCCGAGCCATCCCGGCGACAGCGTCTTTGCCCACTCTTCCGAGGTCACCGCACGCCGTATCATTCAGGAATATCCCACATTCAACATCGACCGCCTGTATGCCGACGCTTACCATCAGCAGTCGGGTGCCATCGGCTCGTTCTATCCCGAACTGAACAACGCCCTGAAGCAACGGATGGACTACGGATGCCTGCTTATCAACTATATAGGCCACGGCTCTTCAACCTATATCGGCACCGAGCGCTTCGTCGAATTCACCGATATCAACAACTACAGCAACCACGACCGCCTGCCGGTGATGGTCACAAGCACCTGCTCATACGGCCACTTCGACCGTCCGACCGAACTGTGCGGCTCCGAGGCCCTGATGCTAGCCCCTGCGGCTGCCATAGCGGTGATTGCCGCGGCCCGCCCCATCAGCCATATTGAACGCTTCAATACCAATGCGGTGCTCTACTGTCTCGACCCTGCAAACGGCATCGGCGACGCACTGCGCAAGGCGAAGAACAGCACTGCGGTGTCGCCTTGCATAGGATTGGTGGGCGACCCAGCGCTGAAGCTGAGCCAGCCAATGCACAACGTGGTGGTGACCGCCATCAACGACCAGCCGGTGCAAGAAGGCTGCGACGACACGGCGACCGTGCTCTCGCGCGTGACCATCGAAGGCGAGATACGCGACGTGAATGGCAATATGATTGACGATTTCGACGGCAGAATCTACCCTATCGTCTTCGACCGCGAAGTGCAGACCCACACCCTTGCCAACGACAATCCTGGCACGGAAGTGACCTTCAGACAACAGAAAAACGTGCTCTACAAAGGCAACGAGCCCGTGAGCGGCGGTCGGTTTGCCTATTCTTTCACCGTGCCGCGTGACGTGGCCTACCAGTATGCCTACGGCAAGCTGAGCCACTATGCCAAGGGGAATGGCGAAGATGCAGCTGGGAGCTACTCGCGACTGCTGTTCGGCGGACTGAACGAGGATGTGGTCATCAGCGAATCGAGACCTGAAATCCATCTATATATCGGCGACAGCAACTTCCGCGACGGCGGCATCACCGATGCCAACCCGACGATGTTTGCCACCCTCTCGGACGAGACCGGCATTAACGCCGTTGGATCGGGCCTTGGACACGACATCACAGCCATACTTGATGGCAACGCCAACAACCTGATGGTGCTCAACGACTTCTACGAGCCCGACATCGACGACAGCCGCCGCGGCATACTCCGCTATGCACTGAGCAACCTCGAACCCGGACGGCACACACTGGTGTTGAAGGCTTGGAACATATTCAACTATTCGAATGCCGATACGGTCAGTTTCATTGTATGCAACGGCGAAAAAACCGAGCTAACAGCTCTGATAGGCTATCCCAATCCGGCATCGGACCATATCACCTTCCACATCGAAACCGACAGTCCTGCTATTGTAAGCAGCGCCGAGTTGCAGATTTTCAGCTCTCAAGGACGGCTGATAAAGACATTTGTGCCTCCGACCAACACAGGAAGCTATGTGGTTGGACCTGTGAGATGGGACACCGGTTCAACACCTCCGGGCATATATCTGGCCCGGATGGTGGTAAGTTACTCGACAGGCGAGGTACGTCAGTCGTCGGTAAAATGCATCGTTAAATAATAGTTAAAGATACAATAAAAGAATTGCAAACGCGTTATTGTAGTCGAAAATAAAACAGACAAGAAACAGAATGAAGAGACTCTCCTTACTGCTAATGTTTGCCACATTGAGCATGGCAATCCAAGCACAACAGACCGGACAGAACAAAAACTATATCTCGACAGGTATGCCGATATTGCTCATCGCACCCGATGCCGTGTCGAGCGGCATGGGTGACGTGGGTGTTGCTTCGACCCCCGACATCTATTCCGCCCATTGGAACAATGCCAAATTCGCCTTTATCGACGGCAACATGGGCATCAGCACCACCTATACTCCGTGGCTGCGCAACCTGCATGTGAGCGACATGAACCTGCTCTACCTTGGCGGATACTACCGTATCAACGAGAACAGTGTGGCCGCTGCCGGCCTCACCTATTTCAGCCTCGGCGAAATTGAGAACACTGACAACCTCGGTAATCTGCAAGGCAAGCTTCACCCCAATGAGTTTGCCGTCGATGCAAGCTATGCCTTGAAACTGAACGAGAATCTTTCGCTGGGTGCCACGGTGCGCTACATCTACAGCAACCTGACCGACAATGCTATCGTAAGCAGCGAGGATGCCTCGAACATGGCCACCCACGCAGCCCGTTCGGCTGCTGCCGACATCGGATTGTACTACACCACTGAAATTGATGCCCAATCGGAGATGGCCCTCGGCCTTTTCATCTCGAACCTCGGTGCAAAGCTTTCGTATGCCAACGAGGACAACGACAAGGAGTTCTTGCCGGCCAATATCCGCATTGGCGGCCGTTATACGAGCAAAATTGACGATTACAACAAAATATCACTACTGGTTGACGTAAACAAGCTACTTGTCCCCACCCGTCCCATCGACTCGACCGGTACACGCTATGTGCGCAATCTGACCGAGTACAACAACCTCGGTGTCATTCAAGGTGCCCTTCAGTCGTTCATGGATGCCCCCGGTGGTTTCCGCGAGGAGATGCAGGAGCTTCAGTTGTCGGCAGGTGCCGAATACTGGTATGCTGAAACATTCGCCGCACGCGTCGGATACTTCTATGAGCACGAGAACAAAGGTGGCCGTAAGTATGCCACCGTTGGATTTGGCTTACGCTACACCATTTTCTCGTTCGATTTTTCGTACCTGATACCGACCACTAAGATTTCCACCAGCCCGTTGGCTCATACCATCCGCATGACCATTGGAGTTGACCTAAAACCGACCAAGTAATCATGATTCGCATTGGCACAGGCTACGACGTACATCGCCTTGTAGAAGGGCTTCCGCTGTGGATTGGCGGAGTACAGATTCCACACACTCACGGATTGCTGGGCCATAGCGATGCCGACGTGCTGATTCATGCCGTTTGTGATGCCCTGCTCGGTGCCGCCGCACTTGGAGACATCGGCAAGCATTTCCCCGACACCGACCCTCAGTATAAAGGCATCAGCAGTGTCATATTGTTGACCCATGTTGGCAAACTGCTGAAAGAAAAAGGATACACGGTGGTGAATATCGACTCGACCATTGTGGCACAGCGTCCAAAGCTGGCTCCTTATATTCAGCAGATGCGTCAGGCCATGGCCGATGCACTCGACATCGACGTGGAGCAGGTATCGGTGAAAGCCACTACCACCGAGCGCCTTGGATTTGAAGGTCGGGAAGAAGGTATCAGCGCACAAGCAATAGCACTATTAAACTGAGAATTAAAATTGGAAGAGAATAAACCATACGTAAGTCCGCAGGCTGACGACGAAGCTGCCGTATTGGAGGATAGCGGTTGCCAGTTGGTGCTCTACAACGACGACGTGCACACTTTCGACTATGTAATCAAAGCACTTGTCGACATTTGCCGCCACACCACCGAACAGGCCGAGCAATGCGCCATTTTGGTTCACTGTCATGGCAAATGTACCGTGAAGAACGGTTCATACAGTGTCCTGCTACCGATGCACACTGCCCTTTTGGACAAGCAGCTCACCAGCGAAATTATCGAGAACTAACAATATTAAAATAATGAATACAACATTGTTAATCATTGTACTTATCCTCGGCGTGGTACTGCTCACCCTCGAGATTGTGGCTCTGCCAGGTGGTATTGCAGGAGCATTCGGGGCCGCACTTATCGCCTTCGGCGTGTGGCAGACCTACGCCCTGTTTGGCACCCACACAGGCACTATCGTACTGCTTTGCAGCATCGCCTTGTGTGTGTTGCTGTTAGCATTGTTCATGAAACGCAAGACATGGAACCGCTTCAGTCTGGAAGAGGAGTCGTCCAGCAAGGTCAACCAGCTCGACAGCCATATTACCATCGGAGCAAAAGGCAATACCATCTCGCGCCTCGCCCCTACAGGCAAAGCACTGATTGACGGCCAGCAAGTCGAGGTCCACGCCATCAATAAATACATCGAACCCGACCGTCCCATCGAAGTGGTTGGCATTGAAGGTTATCGAATCGATGTGGCAGAAACAACCGACAACCGCTTTGAAAAATAATCATTTCTAAACCTTAAACAATTAATTTATATGGGAACATACGTTATCATTGCAATTTGCATCATTGCACTTATCCTTTTCCTTTATTTAGTGCCTATCGGAATATGGTTCCAGGCCCTTATCTCGGGAGTGCACACCTCACTTGTACAGCTCATTTTCATGCGTTTCCGTAAGGTTCCGCCCACCATCATCATCAACAACATGATTTCGGCCTCGAAAGCCGGTCTGAAAATCAAACAGAACGACCTCGAAGCCCACTATCTGGCCGGTGGCCATGTCAACTCGGTGGTCAACGCCCTTATCAGCGCCGACAAGGCCAACATGAACCTCGATTTCAAGACCGCCACTGCTATCGACTTGGCCGGTCGCGACGTGCTCAAAGCTGTGCAGACCTCAGTCAACCCCAAGGTAATCGACACTCCTCCGGTGGCTGCCGTGGCCAAAGACGGTATCCAGCTAATTGCCAAAGCCCGTGTCACCGTGAGAACCAACATCAAGCAGCTTGTTGGTGGCGCCGGCGAGGAAACGATTCTGGCCCGCGTGGGCGAAGGCATCGTCACCAGCATCGGCTCGGCCCAGAGCCACAAGCAGGTACTCGAAAACCCCGACAGCATATCAAAACTGGTACTGACCAAGGGTCTCGACAGCGGTACTGCGTTTGAGATTCTCTCCATTGATATCGCCGACATCGACGTGGGTAAGAACATCGGTGCACAGCTGCAAATGGACCAGGCCAATGCCGACAAGAACATTGCCCAGGCCAAGGCAGAGGAACGCCGTGCCATGGCTGTCGCTTCCGAGCAGGAGATGAAGGCCAAAGCACAGGAAGCCCGTGCCAAAGTGATTATGGCCGAGGCCGAGGTGCCACTGGCCATGGCCGAGGCATTCCGCAGTGGAAATCTCGGCATCATGGACTATTACCGCATGAAAAATATCCAAGCCGATACCGACATGCGTTCGAGCATTGCCACTCCAGTTGCCCAACAGAAGCCAGCAAGCAAACCCGAGCAGAAATAAACATACTGCATGTTTCGCCTCAAGCGACCTGCATCGGCAGGTCGCTTTTTTATTTCTCTACCCTCTCCAAGTCAACTCCATCTTTGACTTGGAGTTGATACGGAGAGGATATGTAGATGATACTAAGTATCAATTTGTTGGAAAATGACTGTTTCAAGTCTTTTTTTTTTCGTATATTTGCAGGGATAAAAAGGGGATTACGACAATACTAAAACATTGTAAACGTGAGCAAAGGAAATGAACTGAAGCCAAGAATAGGTTTTTTCGGCCGTCGCAATGTGGGCAAAAGCACGATGATCAATTTTTTGACCGGACAGCAAATTGCTATCGTGAGCGACACCGCCGGTACCACCACCGACCCTGTGCGAAAAAGCATGGAGATTGGCGGCATAGGCCCCGTGGTGCTTATCGACACCGCCGGCATCGACGACGAAGGTGAGCTGGGCAAGATGCGTGTGGAAAAAAGCATGGCCGCTTTGGCCGAAGTCGACCTGGCGCTGCTGCTATACACCGAAGGCCAATACGGAGAACCGGAAGAACGTGTAGAGCGTTGGTGCTCAGAGCATGGCACACCGATGATTAAAGTGCTGACCAAGGTGGCTCCTATTGACAAGGAACTACTGATTGCAAAGATAAAGCAGGCACTGCCCGAGAGTGCCTACCGCGGACGGTCGCTGCTGGGCGACGTGGTGCAACAGGGCGATACTGTGGTACTTGTCACCCCTATAGATTCTTCTGCTCCCGAGGGAAGAATGATACTGCCGCAGGTGCAGGTGCTGCGCGACCTGATGGATATTCACGCTCAGGCTTTTTTCTGCCAACCACAAGAATTATCCTCTACAATGGCCGCGCTAAAGGAGCCTCCGGCTTTAGTGGTGACCGACAGCCAAGCCTTCAAGCAGGTGGCCTCCTGTGTTCATGCAAATGTTCCATTGACCAGCTTCAGTGTAGTGCTGGCACGACAGAAGGGCCTTTTCAAAGAGTATTTGGAAGGCACACATAAGATTGGCGACTTGAAGGACGGCGACCGTGTGTTGCTTTTAGAAAGCTGCACACACAATGTAACATGCGAAGACATAGGCCGCGTCAAACTGCCCGCAGCGTTGAAGAAAGCTACAGGCAAGAATCTTCAATGCGAGGTCATTGGTGGACAGTCACCACTGCCGAAGGATTTGTCGCAGTATGCGCTGGTGATACAATGTGGAGGATGTGTGATTACAGCCCAACAAGTGAAAGCACGCCTGTTGCCGGCTTTGGAGGTCGGCGTACCTGTGAGCAACTACGGCCTGGCCCTCGCCTGGTGCGGAGGCATATTTGAACGTGCAACAAAGATATTTCAACAATGATAGATGTCAATAAGAAACCAAACCTGAGTATTATCGTAGCCATGGCCGATAACCGTGCCATTGGCAAGGACAATGACCTGATGTGGCACCTCAGTAGCGACCTCAAGCATTTCAAAGCGCTAACCACAGGACACCCTGTCGTCATGGGGCGCCGCACCTGGGAGAGTCTGCCCAAACGGCCATTGCCCGGTCGCCGAAACATTGTCTTCACACAGAACCCCGACTATATAGCTGAGGGTGCCGAGGTGGTGCACAGCGTAAACGGTTTGTTTAAAGCGCTGGAAGACTGCGACAACGATGTGTTTGTCATGGGGGGTGCAGCCATCTACAAGCTGCTGTTGCCATTCACCAACCGGCTGTATGTCACGCGGGTATATCGCGAGTTTGATGGCGACGTGTACTTTCCGGTCATTGACATGTCGGAGTTCACCTTGGTGAAGCTAAGCGACCCCATGTACGACGAAGAGAGCGAACTGGATTACGCTTACGAGGAATACGACCGCAAACCAATATGTAAATGAGTGAATGTGTAAATGCGTCTGTAGTATGCTCAAGCACACTTATGCATCAACGCAATAAAACGATAACACAATCATGATAATTACGATAATCAACATAGGAGACGAACTGCTGATTGGGCAAGTCGTCAACACTAATGCATCGACGATGAGCCGGATGCTCACTGCAGCAGGCATGGATGTACGCAAAACCATGGTTATCGGCGACGAGCGGCAGGCCATCTGGGATGCTGTCGACGAGGCCATGCACGAGAGCGACGCGGTATTGGTTACCGGGGGGCTCGGTCCCACCAAGGACGATATCACCAAAAAACTGCTGTGTGAGTATTTCGGCAGCGAACTGGTAGAAAGCTCGATGGCATTGGAGAACGTGAAGCGCATTTTCGAGAGCCGCGGCTACGAACTCACACCCGTCAACCGTGCCCAGGCATTGGTTCCGAAGTGCTGCGAGGTGCTGAACAACGACCTCGGCACCGCCCCCTGCATGTGGTTCTCACATGAGGGCAAAGTGCTGGTATCATTACCCGGTGTGCCCTTCGAGATGGAATGGCTGATGCGCAACCGCGTGATACCGAAGCTACAGGAGACATTCAAGACCGACATCATCATTACCAAGAACATACTGGTGCAAGGCATCGGTGAAAGTTTCCTCAGCGACCTCATTGAGCCGTGGGAGCTGGCACTGCCGAAGAACATCAAGCTGGCATATCTGCCGGTTGCAGGCCTCACCAAGCTGCGCCTGACCATACATGGCGACTACGACCCCTCAATTCTGAAAGGCCTGTATGCCCTTGCTGGCCAATACATCGTTGGAGAAGACTGTGAGACACTGGACGAACTTGTACACAAGACACTCACCGAGCGCGGCCTTACGCTGTCCACCGCCGAAAGCTGCACTGGCGGCAACATAGCCCGGCTGCTAACGTCACAGGCCGGAGCCTCAACCTACTTTATGGGCGGCGTGGTGGCCTATAGCAACGAAGTAAAAGAAAACATTCTCGGTGTGAAACACAGCACGCTGGAAACCCACGGTGCCGTGAGCGAGGAGACTGTGCGTGAGATGGCCGAGGGGGTCCGCACACGTCTCGGAACCGACCTGGCCATAGCCACCACCGGCATCGCCGGACCCGACGGCGGTACATCGGAAAAGCCCGTGGGTACCGTTTGGATTGCCGTGGCCGACGCTAGACACACCGAGGCCAAGCTGCTACAGTTCGGTGCAAACAGAAGACAGCAGAACATCGATCGAAGCACCAACCAAGCCTATGCAATGTTAATAAGACTGATATGCCAAAAGCACTAATCACCATATTGTTGCTCATCGTCAGCAATGTCTTCATGACCTTCGCCTGGTACGGTAACCTGAAGCTTACCGAGATGAAAATCAATACCAGCTGGCCACTAATACTCATCATCCTCACCTCGTGGGGAGTGGCATTCTTCGAATACAGCTTTATGATTCCCGCCAACCGTATTGGCAGCCAAATCAACGGCGGGCCATTCTCGCTTATGCAGCTCAAGATACTGGCTGAGTGCATCTCACTGACAGTCTTCACCATTATTGTTGCCACCGTTTTCAAAAGCGAGCCCATCCGTTGGAACCACTTTGTCAGCTTCATTTTTATCCTGCTGGCTGTCGTCTTCGCCTTCTGGAAAACAAAATAAAACGATATATTATGACTAAAGCATTATTTATCAATGGGAGTCCTCGTAAGAACTTCAATACGGCACAGCTACTGCAGCGCGCCATGGAGGGTGCCAGCGAGGCTGGCGCCGAGGTGGAGATGGTCAACCTCTACGACCACAATCTGAACTACAAAGGCTGCATGAGCTGCTTCGCCTGCAAGGTGAAGGGTGGCAGGAAGGGCGTATGCTCTTTCCCCGACGACCTGAAGCCCATTATGGAGAAGGCCGTCGAGGCCGACGTGCTGGTGTGCGGCTCGCCGGTCTATTGCGGCTACCCCACGGCGGGTTTGCGCGCCTTCATGGAGAGGCTCATCTTTCCTGGGGTGAACTACTCCGACTTCCGCAGACCTGTGGTGGTCAAGCCCAAGTGCTCGGCGACCATCTTCACCATGAACTGTCCTGACGAGGAAGTGTACCGCGCCAACAACTACCACATCCTGATGGACGCCAGCGCCCACCAGCTGGGTATGTTCGGTCCCACGGAAATCCTCTACAGCTTCGACACCTACCAGTTCAACGACTACAGCCGCTACGATGCCGCCATGCTCCCC